>CAZXUK010000019.1:0-17540 GCA_964644045.1 uncultured Gammaproteobacteria bacterium | reverse complement strand
AGAATTGTTCACCTACAAAAAAGACGGCGATCAAAAGCAAGAGATAAGCGATCCGCTCCGCATCAAAATGGGAAAGCTCATCCACTATTAATTTTAAAATATAGGGAGCGATCAGCTGGGACAAACGAAAACCGGTAATAAAAACAAACAGGATCTTTATTTGCTTGTGAGAAGGGCTGATCATATTCCAAAACTGCTTCCAAAATTGCTTGGATCCGGCTGTTCGGGGTGATTGTTTCTTTTTATTTTTCACCATAAAACTACAAAAATATAGGCACCTCAGTCTTCGCGAAGGGCGAGGTGCCTACTGAATTTTCTTTCTTCTATATAATTATACGGAAATAAACTTAATTTATTACAATATCGGATAATTCTAAATTTCTTGCAATAATCTTGTTGTTATCCGAAAACCATTAAAAGAATTGCAATAAACACCACAATGGCGATAAACCCCAAAAGGCCTTCTTTGTCTTTTTTTGTTTGTTCTTGCCAAAAGACCACTCCCGAATTTATAATACCGAAAATTATAAATCCGAATAACAATAAAACCAATATCTTTATTATCATAATTTTGCAGATATAAATATTTTAATACCTTTTTCACTTGAAGATTTATCTCGTTAATTGTCGTGAATTAACCGGGACCTGACCCCATTACAAGAAAATATACATCAGTGTCAATATTTTTTTACACTAAATAAGTATATCTATATTTTTGTTTTATATTAGGTTAAAATTTTTATTATTTCTTGTTTAACTCCTGCCTATTACTATTTAACTATTTATTGAATTCCACTCTCCGAATAAACCGCTTTTCTTTCTTTAGCTTGTTTTCCGATTTAGATATTTCCTGTTTGAATTCTTTTGTCTTAGGCTGAATATTAAATCAAATTGACTCCGGCAAGATAAAGCGAAAATGGTAACATCTAAATGTATCACACTGCAGTATGATACATTTAGGCGGTCACTTGGAAGGCCGGTAGCGGACGCCTCGGCTGAATTCTTGGGTTTGTTCTATTCTGTTCTCTTCCTTCGATTCTTCCGGATATCGATAAGTGGTGTTTCCGGAAACATCCGGCAAATTAAAATTCAAGATTTATCCTGTTAATCTTTGTAAATTAACCGGGGCCTGACCCCGAAATTTATTATTAATCAGACTCCTCCCAATCCTTGATCAATATCCCGTCGCCGTATTTTTTGGCTACGAGCTTTTGATTGTCCTGCCAACCCAGTTCCCGGACCAACCCCTTGGGCAGAGTAATGGCGTAGCTATCGCCATGTTTATAAATTTTTCTAACATTATGGTTTTCAATTTGTCTGCGCATAAAAAATTTTGTTTTATTTTTTATCTAAAAAAATGTATATTTAAATGTACATTAAAATGTATATTTTAAAATTGTTTAATTACCATTCATTTTCACAATCCCAACAATAATTATATATATTTTCTTCGCTGTTCCGTCTTTCAGCGGGTTCTCCTTCTCTTTTTGCAGAAGCAAAATTATTATCACAAACTTTTGTATTATCAGAACCACATAATGGACATTTATTATTTTGCATACTTTTATTATAAATTAAAATGTTTTTTTATATATTCTTCTATATTATTCCATACACCCCTATCTATATCACCAATTTTTTGACAAATCTGGAACGATCAAAAGAAT
This sequence comes from uncultured Gammaproteobacteria bacterium, assembly GCA_964644045.1. Taxonomy (GTDB): domain Bacteria; phylum Patescibacteriota; class Patescibacteriia; order Patescibacteriales; family JAGXOH01; genus JAIOTG01. The sequence continues at coordinate 15,873 of CAZXUK010000019.1, read as the reverse complement.
AAAAATGCTGAACTTTTAAAACCGAATCACAATACAAATTATTTCTATCATTCCTTTTAATTATTATATCATCTGCCGAGCGATTGCCAATATTAGATGTCAACGGGACAATAGTACAAACTTTGCTCTTTTTGGTTATAAAGTCGGACTGGACTATGAGTGCCGGCCTATCCTTAAAATATTCATGGCCCACCGAGCTGGGGATTTTAATAAGCCAAATCTCGCCCTGCCTCATAAATTCTTGTAATAATTATTTTCTTCTTTGGACATATCGCCAAATGCTTTGTGCATATCATCACCCGCGGCCATTTCAAGCTCCTTTAGCTCGTCCGGACGTTTTAAAACTTTCACCACGGTGCCGGCCACCAAATAATCATCTATATCGCCCTTATGAATATAGATCGGGGGTATATCCTGGGTAGACTCTGACACTAAAACAATATAATCATCTTGCCTGTAGAACTTCTTTATATTTGCCGCGCCATCTATAATTGAAGCTACATAGTCTCCGTTAGAAGGTCTCTTTTTGTCTTTATCAATCAAAACATAATCACCGTCCTCTAGTCGTTGACTATCTATAACCGCTTTATTCATCGAGGAACCTATTGCGCGCAAAACAAAGAGATTATTTTTTCTTTGAGATAAATTTCCCAAAATTCCTTTGGATAAATGGAGGTAACCTTCTACATAATCCTCAGCCAAGCAAGTCGCCTCTCCACAATTAGCATCTCCCATTATGGGCAAACTAACAACTTTACCGGAAGATTTAACCCCCGGCCCCACTTTCTCAATGATCTTTTTTTTCTTATCAGTCCGGATAAGACCTTTACGCGCCAGCTGATTCAAGTGATGCTTGATCTTTTGCGGACTATCCCCTTCTCCGATTCTTTTACCGATCTCGCGCAAGGTTAAATCATACAAATTAACCTCACCGGCTAATTTTAAAATTTTTTCTTGAACTTTATGCATATTTTTATTTAATAATTCTATCTTTATTTTATGGTTTTTAAAAATCTTTGTCAAATATTTATTAAAAATTAACATAGTTGACAAACAAAAAAATAAAAAAGCGACCGAACAAACGCCCGCTATAAAAAAGTCTCAATCTTTTCCCTATTCGCTATCCATAATGCCAATCAATGGCGCCTCCCAATCGAAACAAGTTTCTCTGTCGCACAATTTTTTAAATGACCTTATGCATTTCGGCTCTGTTTCTGAAAACGCTTCCAAGACGCCGACCAAGCCTGTCATAAAAACCCCCACCGTCCCATCTGAATCATCAACACCTCCATAGCACAATTTCTTATCCAACCTTAAAAGCAGGTTAACCAACAGATCGGCTGTTTGTTTACTCGCCGGAAGCTCGGACACAATAGCTGACAAACGGCTCACTCCTTCCGCTAAAGAATTTTGATAGGCAAACCAAATACGGGAAGGGCCGTTATACGGTTTAATATACCTCATAGCGGCGGTAATCTCGGCTTTTACTTTATTTAATTCTTCTTTGCTTAACTCTCCTTTTTTGCCGCTGAATTCAGGCTCCGACAAAACCCTTTTTTCTTTCTCGCTTAATTTTTCTCCTTTTTTAACGGCATAGATAGCTACTGCTACCATGTGTTTGCACAGAATACCTCTCTGCCCTAAATAGCAATCGCACCCGCCATGGTCAAATTTTTTTGATAAAACAAAAACCTCATAGGGGGTAGTGCCCATTACCACAGCCGAATATCCGCCCGCGTCTTCTCGAAGATCCGTAACTTTACCTTTTTCATAAAGAGCGACGGCCCGCCCGAATGTGGGCGGATCGGTTGCGAATTTTATTTTGTCCAAATTATAATCCGGTTGCATATTATTATTTTTATCTCTTTCCTATTTGCGAAGCTGTAATTTTTATTATTTTAGTTAATTATTCAAAATTCGAGTTTTATCCTAAAAAACCCGAAACCGCATTTTTACAAAACTTGTTTTTTACCGATCTATTGACATAAAATATCAACATGATAAAATATAATTGATCAAGACAAAAAGGGTCCCTGCGATCATCTGTAGATGATCAATGGCCCCCTTTTTTATTTTGGCCGCATTCAATTCTATGCTTCACATTAACAAGGTAATCAAAATATTTCCTTGTTATTTTTTTATACAAAGAAGAAGCAAATGTTTTATTTGGAAACAATATCTTCTGAAACTTTCCTTCTTCTATTAAAAAATCAACTAACATTCTGTAATCCCCATCTCCGGAGATCAACACTACTTTATCAAAAGCTTCTCTTTTGTACATTTTCTTCATAATCGTAAAAATAATATCGGAATCAACATTTCCTTTCTTTTTTCCGATCATTGAAGAATTGTGCTCACGAAACTTTAAAACAAAACCAGCCTCTTGTATCTTGTCGTATAAACTATCGTTTTCCTCCATTGTATAGCCCAAAAAATAATAAGCCCTGGAAACATTATACTTTTTACCCAGATATTTTCTCAATAAAGCAAAATCAACTTGCCATGGAGGATTGTCCGAATTTGTTCCCAAATGTAAATTTTGTCCGTCAATAAAAGCAAAATTGTTTTCTTCTTTTTTAGGAGGCATAAAAATCGACTATTTATTTAACACCTTATACTCAAAAACAAAGGCGGGAAGAATGTATCACACTGCAGTGTGATACATTTAGGCGGTCACTTGGAAGGCCGGTAGCGGACGCCTCGGCCGGATTCTTGGGTTTGTTCTATTCTATTTTCTTCTTCCAACTCTTCCAGGTACCGATAAGCGGTGTTCCCCGGAAACGTCCAGTAAATTAAAATTCAAGATTCAAGATTTATCCTGTTAATTATCGTGAATTAACTAAAACCTAACCCCGGAACTTTTTTATTTAATTTCCTTTTCTAATTTTTCCAAAATTTTCACCATAGCCAAAGTATCTAACTCACAATAGTCCAATAAATCTTCATACAAACGATTTTTTTCTTTGTCTGGAATATCTTTTTTCATCATTTTTCCCCAATTATTTGAGGCAGTCATCCCTTCCTGAATTCCCAAATTATGATAAGACAATTCCGGAACTGTTGCCGGCAAAACCTTTTTCAACGAAGCGCTCCCGTGGAAATCTTTGTGAACATAATAACCTTTTTTAAAAATATCCATCAAATCAAGCATCCTTCTGTTTATATCCTCATAAAAATTTTCAAACTCCGGACACCTATCCCCCATTTCCAAATTACACCCTTCCTCAAATCCCTTGTTCCAAGCTATAAAGCTCCCTTTCTCGCCTACCACCTCTCTCAAAGACTTTGACAAATCTTTAGTGGGATCTTTAAAGTCTCGGGCCAAAAAATAATAATGCTCCAACTCTCCTCCCGGCTCTCTTTGCACGTGAAGTGAATATTGAAAAACTATTCTCTGATAGGGTCTATACCCGTCAAAAATGGGAACAGCTGAAGAGTAAGTTTCATAATCCAGATAATATATAGGATATTCAATTTTTTCCAATTCTTTTTTAATGTTTTCTTTTTCAATGTGAACGATATTATGCTTGGTAACATGGTGATGCTTTTCCAATTTTTTGGTAGTCAGCATCTCCGGAGGTATATCAGACACTTTCAAAATACCCTCATCTAAAAGTTTATCCAGTTTTTTACCACCCAACGCCCCGGCAATGGAATAAATTGAATCTTCCGGCGTATCTTTAAAGCAATAATCTATAAAATCACAGTCATAGGGCCGGTGGCATTGCCTTAAAATTCTAACATCCGGCTCATTGGGCAAAAAAATAACATTCAAAGCATCTTTGATCTCCAGTTTTGTGTCCTCTCTAATATTCTCAACCTCGGCTGTTATATCACTCTTCACCAGAAGTTTTTCCGGCTCTATCTCTCCGTTTTTTACATATTGATTATTCACATGAATTAAAAAAATTCTACCCACTTTTATTCCACTCCTTTCCAAACAAATCTTTTGAAAAGAGAGATCCTTATAGTGGATATCATGGGGCTGGGTGCTACTTTTAACTTCTATAATATCCCAACAATCATTATCTTCATCATATTCAACAATATCTGATCGACAAAATAAATTTTCAGCCAAAAAACTGGGCTGATATATTATTTTCCTTTTTTCATTTATCAATTTTTTCGTCTTTTCTATGGGCTCCCAAAAACTATCACCATCCTCAAAAGCAGAGGCTCCACCGGGAAATAATTTATAAGCATAACTCTCCACTTCATAACCGGTGTCAAAAATAGCTTGCTTGTTTTCATCCACTTCAGGCAAAAGATCCCGCCTGTTTTTATAAAGCCACAAGGCCTTGGAGCATTGTAAATATTTTAGAAATCCTGATTTAGTTAGCATTTAAAATTATTATAAACTAATCCTATAACTTTTTTGTTTAATCTTTTTGAATTTCTTTTACCCTTTGAGCTGTTTTTTCTAAGTCACGAGCCAAGGGATTATCCGGATATTGATTCAAGATGATCTCAATGGCTTCCAACTTATGCCCCAAAACCCGTTCCTTGGGAGCATTGAATCTACTAAACATCTCATCACCATCCTTTTCATAGTCATCTACTATTTCATTTAAATTATTTATAATGTCAGCTGATTTTAATAATAAAGAGTCCTGGGAAAATTCTTTTAACTCTTTCAAAAAATTTTTCTTTCTCTCCTCCCAACTCAGATCCTTGTTTTTCTCGCTTACACTCATAACCAAATCCAAAACCTCCTCCCCGAACTTGTCTTTTATGTTTTGCTTAGCAACTCCCGGGTCTTCTAACCCGTCCTCAATAATATCATGCAAAAGTCCGGCTATAATCACGTTCTCCGAAGCCTTAACTCGCGCTAAAATCAACCCCACCGTCAAAGGGTGAGCAATATAGGCAATATCCTTGCCCTTTCTTTTTTGCTTTTGGTCTATTTCATGAGTCTTAATAGCCAAATCCACGGCTTTTTGGATTTTTTTGGTATAGATCATAAACATTTAAAATTAATCAAATACATCTATAAATTAGTTAACATTTTTATTTTATTAGCCAAAACTATATTTTTTTTCTTTTGTCCTTATATTTTCTATTAATATCTATTATTTTTTTATTCTCCGTTCAGATGGAACAACAACTAATCTTGCCAAGACTACGGACGTTGCCGCACTTAAACTATTAAAAATATAACACCCTCTTCCTCTGATCAAAACTCCTTTTTTAATTAATTGATCTCTTAATCTTTTATAATTATGCTGTTTAAAAGCGGGGGGGGGGCATCTACACCATGAACCATCGAACCTTTTAAAGCTTTGATTTTATTGTTATTAGTTAATTTTGTTTTTGCTTCTACGGCTTTATCTCCACATATTACAATTTGATCATTAAGTTTAATATCATTTTTTTCAACCTGACTTTTAGCATTGTCTTAATAATTTTTAACAAAACCCCATAACCATTCCATAGAGGCTTCGCCGTTTTTTCTTATAATTGAAGTCATCTCTCTGTTGTGTTTAATTGCGTTTCTATATTCTTTAAATTTTTTAAAGTTTTCTTCAAGGTCTTTCATGGAAGGAAAAATTTCTTTAAAATATTTTGAATTAGATGAAATAATTTTAAAATAATCCATGATATCTAAAAAAGATAGAAGAACTCTCTCGTCATCAACATCAAGATTTTCATTGGGATATTGCCTTATATGTTTGTTTATTTTTTTTGACACAATGTTTTGAATATCTTGTGGTACGCTTTCTTTCCAATAAAATTTGCCGGCTTTATCTAATAAAATTTTATGGATAAAATTTCTTAAACTATTTTCGAGATTATCTACTGCCTCGTTTTCGCCTTCTAGTAAAAATTGTTCTTCGGCCAATTTCTGCAATTCATCAAAAATTAAACTTGATCTATGTTCCAAAAATTTTTCATAATTATTATTTTTTATAAAATCTCCAAAAGGAATTAAATGAGTTTTTAAGGTTTTTTCAAAATCAGGATTTATTTTTCTGTAATTGGAAAAATAATCACTAGGTTTTTTGTCAGATATTTCCTTATTTAATTGACTGGGTATAAAACAAAAATTGGCCAATGAATTAAAATTATCAATTTTATTTCTCTTTAAATAAGCTGCTGGGAATATATGGTGCTTATTAGAATCATTAAACTTAGAGCATATATTATTATCCAAGGTTATTTTTTCACCATTTTTAAAATTCCTGGGTTCTTTCAATGCAAGTAAACAAAAAAATGAATTTCTTAAGGCTGATTTCACCCCTAATCTTGACTCTTTTATTTTTTCCGGACTTAAAGTTATTGGGAATGGAAGCTTAGGCTCTTTTTTTTGCAATATTCTATCCATCACTTTTTTTCTGTCTTCTTCTAAATATGATTGAACGGTAGAAGCATACCTTTCGCCAAGCGCTGACTTCCAAAACCATTTATGAATATACTCTGACTGACTTTTAGTTAATGACTTTTTATTGTTTTGATAATACAAATAAGTTAAAAGAGGTAACATTACGGGATAAGGTAAAAAGGCAAATATTTTCACGCCTTGATTATTAGAAAGATAATCCACTGCTAAATTCATTGATTCAACCACATCTCCCCAGGCATCTTTAACTTCACCGCTTTTCATTTCTAATAAATTTTTATTTTTAGCATGTCCTTTTATGCACAAACCCAGAGCAAATAAAACAGACTCTGGAGAAATTGTCCCATAACCTTTCTCTACAAAATCTTTTTTTAATTCATCATATTTTTGTCTTAAATCAAAATCGACACTCCATGTGCTAGCTGAAACTAAATCAAACAAACTTAATTTTTTTCCACCTTGATTAATGCGTTCAAAAATCTTTATTGCATCTGGCAAATCTTTTTCTATTACAGTAACAACTGAAAACGGATATGTTTTAAAAATGTTATAACAATTACTATAAGGTTCTCTGTGTTCGTGCCTAAGCTGCTCATAAATTTTAAAAGGGTTTTCCTCATCAAACATTTTATAAACTGGAATTTGATGAGAGGAGGGGCGAGCCCTAATTACAAACTCTTTTCTTTCTAAATCAAAACAAATTTGGGAGTAATCTTTTTTTTCAAGAGTTATTCCCTTGATAACCGCATAAAGGGAAACAATTCTTTGTTGGCCATCTAATATAAAGTCTATGGTTTCATATGAATGGGGCCTAGGAAGCTTTAATTCCTTGATCTCTTTAAAAAATTTTTTATATTTACTAGGTGCATTCCAAATAAAAAAAGTTCCGATTGGAAATTCTTTATAAATACTATCCAACAAATCTCTCACTCTGGTTTTTTCCCAAACATAATTTCTTTGGAAGGATGGAATTTTTAATTTACCACAAGATAAATCTTTTATGACATCTGGTAATTTTATATCCCCTCTTACTTTTATTTTTTGAGTTTCCATAATTTATAAATTATTTTTTAATTATATAAAAATTTTAATTATTCTCCCAATCCTTAATCAAAATCCCGTCGCCGTATTTTTTGGCGACAAGCTTTTGGTTGTCGCGCCAGCCCAGTTCACGCAATAATTCAGCCGGCAAGGTGATGGCACGGCTATCTCCGTGCCTAAAAATCTTTCTAATCTCACTATTTTCAATTTTTCTCATAGACATATTATTTTGCGAAAGAATATATATTCGAATATATATACGAATATATATTCTTTTTTGTTAATTTTATTTTTTAGAAAATATATATCTCTTCAAATTCTTAAAATTCAAAATCTGACCCCAATTCTCAATTCATCCTACTTATTAGTCCACCAAGCTCCTAATTTCCCAATGAGCAATAAAACAACTCCTATAAATAGGATGTTAAAACCAACCCACACTGACAACTCATTTCCAGTATTAATATTACCAAAACCCATAAAAAAACCTAATATAATCAACACTACAGAAATCAGCTTAACCATTTTCCATTTTTTACTTGTAGTCTCAACTGTCTGTATTTTTTCCGAAATAGGATTGCCACACTTTGGGCAATGAGATGCTTTGTCAGAAACTTCGTTTCCGCACTCCATACATTTTATTAATGCCATATTATGAATTTTATTTTTTAGCAAATATATATCTCTTTAAACTATTCAGAATTAAAAATCTGACCCCAAAAACATTTGCTCTGTGGCTTCGGTGATGTTCTTGGTAGCTCTTTGTGCTTGCACCGATCGCCTTATGTGCGCACAAACTAATTTTACGTTTTAGAAAAAATTGTAAAATGCAAAATTAGCTCCCTGTATTTGTAATCTTTTGATGATGATGCTTATCTATTAGATTAACAACATAAAAGAAATCCGAAATGCGCTTTGAAGCTTCATAAAGTATTGATTCATCTATCGTATCTACATCATTGAATTTATGGGATCCATAGTTTACAAATCGATACATCGCCAAACTGTTTTGTTTAAATTCTTCGGCTATTCTATCTAATCGAGCCTGAGGTGCTCCGTGCATACTCTTTTGTTTTTCAATAACCGCCTCTGCGTAAGCTTTATCAAGCATACTTTTGATATCACCAGTACTGCTAAACTTGAAGTGAAGAAAGGTTTCCCATGCGCGACGCAACAAATTTACTACAAGGTATGCATCGTCTAAAGAACAGTTATCCTTTTTATCCCACAAAAGACTTACCGTATATTGATAATCTGATTTAAACTTTTTTAGCATGGGATGAATATCTCCAATACTTGATCCATTTTCATTGAAATGGGCTTGGTATAAAGGAATATCCCCGCTATCTATACTACTTTTGAAATGGTCGTGTAAATGAGAATAAAAGTCCAAATTATGTGTAAAAAGTAAGTACTGTCTTTGTGCTCTTGTCTCAATTTCACCCGCGATTATTGAAAAAATCTGAAATATGGAATTTTTATCTAAACTGGACACTGGATCATCAATGACGACAATACCGTTTTCAGCAAATTTTTGCGCCTCGTCCTCGGTATTAAGTGAGATGAGAAAATACGCAAGTGCAATAAAGTTTCTTTCTCCCTCGCTTAAGGTGGCAAATGGGCACGCTGTTCCATTTCGCGTAAGTTCATATCCTATCCCATCTTCAGAATCTTGAAGTTCAATTTGCTTATAGGGAAAAGTGATGTGCAATAGTGCATTAAGTTTTTGTGCTGGTTCATGGATATTTTTTGCTCTTGCCTTTAATTCACCTAGTTCACGTTTTGAATCTTTTATGTTTTCATGTAACGCTGCTTGCTCTTTCGCACATTCTTCGTATGCTTCTTTTGCGTTTTTATATTTTTCGTAAACCTCTGCAACATAATGGGCTTCAATTTTATGCGCGGTTGTTTTTATGTCGCCCTCATTTGGTTCATCACCAACTATGCTTTCAAAATTTTGATTTTCAATTAGATTGATTGGTGACTCTTTTTTGTTTGTCAATTTTTCTTTTATCTCTTTTAGCTTTCCAACGACATTCGTCTTGATGTCTGAATAAAAATCACTTTCAGTTGAAAGCTCGGTTATGGCGACGTCAATTTTTTCACTGATTTCGTCTATATCTTTATTCAGCTTAATTATATCGTCTGAAAAATGTTTTATTAGTTCATTCCTATTATTAATATGGCTATTACAAAAAATACATGTTTTTTGTTGATGTTCTTCATCTGTCAAGTTATGCACCTCAACACCCTCTCTTATCCATGAGTATTTCTTATAATCTTCTTTATAGTCCAGAATTCTTTGTGATGGTTCATGAGTGGGAATACTTTGAAGAATAAGATTTATTTGATCGATATTGTTTACCAGCCATTCATCCCATTTTTTTACTTTTTTATACTCCCGTTCTCTATTAACTTGTTGTGTTAATTGATTTAGCAAGGATTGCAGTTCTTCCTCATCGTCGATTCTGAAATCATCTATAGTTTGTTGGTTACTATTTATAGATTCCTGTATTTTACCAAAGCGTTTTTCAAAACTATTCTTATTATAAGAATCATAAAAACCACTTTCCAGTTCTTTTTGTATATTCCCCATACCGGAAGTGCGACGGATGAGTTGTGCTGTATTTTCAGCAATACTAGAGTGATTATCAGGACATTTTTTCAGCTTACTTTCTAGATCGGAAATTTCTTTTTCTTTTACAGAATAATCAACAGACTCCTCGCCCAAGTAAAACACATAGGGCAGCTGACTGACAGTTGTAATTTCTTTCACATAATCTTCATTGAAAACTCTGATCTTTTCTTCGTGTCCTGAAAGCTCATTCTCTTTTTTTACAATTCCATCTAAGGATATAGAGAAAGTGTCGTCTGCTTGTAGTTTTGAAAATTCACCTTTCTCAAAAGACCTGAGTAGCCTTGATATTATTGTTTTTCCTGATCCATTCCACCCGAGAACAATATTTATGTCTTTAAATTCCTGGAGCGTTGATGGCCAAGAGTAATTATTAAAGGAAGCCGCATTTATTGTTGGTATTTTATTCAATAACATAAAGCATAGAGTTGTTTTCCAAGTGCTCCAAAAATTCGTCAATTGTTTTAGGGGAGATGAAAAGATTTTCGGTTTGCTTTACATACTCGATCTGCTTTGCGGAATCACTGAAGATGCTTGGAGCCACAAAATAACACATTGAATTTTCTGCTTTCTTGCTGAATTCCGTCAAATGTCGACTGATCGGCCACACTTCCATCATTGTCTGGGTGCGCCCTTCTGACATCGTCACCTCGATCAAGATTCCATTTATGTCTTCAAAACATTCTATATCTCCGGTATTTCCTACTCCTCCGGCTGTCGCTGTTGGAATACCTTCGTCGTCAATTGGATAATTGGGGATGACTTTTACATTTGGAAATTTTGATTTGACGGCAAGGGCGGTTAAAAATTCAAGCCGGATAGGGCTGGCTAAATATTTCAACACCCCATCTTTAGTCAATTGTTTTTTAGCTAGATTCAGTAACTCAATTCTGATTGTGTCCCACGTATAAACATCCACCCATTTTTCTAAGAATTTATCCTGTTCAGCTATTGATACCGGTGTGGGCGCATAAGAAATAAGTTTCTTGTCAACTTTTGAAATATAGTCAAAATACTCTTTCTCGTCATCATACTTTTTATAGTCAGAATAGTTTGCGAGCACATAATCCACCTTGTCTTGCTCCTTTTTGTTTATATCGATAAACCTTCCACCTCCACGCAATGATATGAGTCCTGTCAGTCGCATTTTTCTGATGAATTCATCAGGGTAGTCGACCATGATCGACTTGTTGTCGCGGACAATATCCTGTCCTTCCATGATTTCATGTCTGCAAATATCAATAATTACTTCCCAGCTTGGGGAATATCCGAAGTCCTCACGGAGTTTTTTGATCCGCTGGTACAATTTCTCTGCATTGTTGTCTTTCCAATAAATAACCAGCGGTAACTCAAGTTTTGAGATTCCAGCGTCGTTAAATTCTTTATCAGCGTTCAACTTTGAAATCACTTCTAAAAGTAAGATCAAAGGCACATTTTCATTTTTTACTCTTCGAAACGGACTATTACTTTGATATTTTACAAACGCATTTAAAAATGCCTGCTGTTCAAATTCTGGATGCTCACTATCCACGAGCTTTAAACCTATCTCTGAAAACTGTATTTTTTCTCCAGTTCTGTAAAATACAAAACCAAGTTCTTTAGCAATCTTGAACCATGTATCAAAGCGAGAAGGCCAGCCCTTGTTAAATCCTGCCTCTTTGTGATTTTGAGGGTTATCTTTTAGCACTTTTGCCACCTCTTGATCCGTTAGCGGCTCTTTTGCTTTAAGTTTACGTTTAATCGGGGCAGACAACCTCATCGGTTTATAGAGACCAATTCTGATGATTTCACCAGCTATTGTCTCTGCTAATTCATCGGTTAAAACCTGGCCATCATAATCTTTTAAGACGGCAAGAAACCACTTCAACCGCTCAGGGTTTCTGAGAGTTGTGGTGAACAATAACGGTTTGTATGCTGCTTCTCTTGGCATAATTAATAATTTGTAATCAAAACTTCTTTAATCCTCTTTTTTGTGTTGTCGTGATAGCTAATGTAGTTGCTTTTAATCTCGTAAGCATTATATTTTTTTATCCACTCAATAAGTGAATTGTTCTTACTCCCGTTGTAGTGCGTAATGTTGGACAAAGCGAACCTAACCCCCTCAGCATCCAACTCGTCAATGAGTTTTAATAACTCGCTCTCTGATTCTTGATTCCATAGCTTGTTATATTCACTCGCAGTAATTAAATAGGGAGGATCAAAGTAAATAAAATCGTCCTTTTCGAAATCCTTTTTCTCGAAAAATTTTCTGAAATCTTGAGACGTAAAACGAATTTTTTTATTCGAGACAAAATCAAAGTAATTTTCTAATGCGTGTTTTACATTTTTGTTAAAGTCAACATTTCCGACAGGTAGATTGAATTTTCCTCCACCATTAAATCTCAGCATCCTGTTGAAACCATAAATCAACAGAATATATAAAACCAGAGGATCATTTTTTTGATTCTTGTTGACATGGGCTCTCAATTTTTCATAACCTTCCTTGTTGAACCGTGCGTAATAGGTCTTTTTGAATTTTTTCTTTAGGGATTCCGGCACAATATCTTCCTTGTAAGAACGAGAAAGTTTATATTTATAGATAATTTTTTCGACCTCTTGAAAAAACTTATCTGGATTTGTGGCACTAGAAATTAGAAATTTATGTATATCGACAAGATGTTTATCAACATCATTCAAAAAGTATTTGTTTGCTTCTACATTCAAAAAGACCGTACCACCTCCAACAAATGGCTCGTAAAAATTGTTTACTCTGTTCGGGAAAAAATCTAATAACTGCTTCATCAGTTTATATTTGTCCCCAACGTAAAATAATGGCGACCTGTTAATTTTATTATTCATAATTGATTTTGGTTACAAACAAATATTCTTTGTGGTTATTAAAGTCGGTATTCCCTGCGTTGAAATGTCTGTAGTTTTTTTCAAAAATTTTAGTTCTACCTTTACGACCAAGGATGTCTTTGATTTCTTCTAAGGTAATTTTATTCTGCGATGAACCGCTTTTTGAATCATAGGTATTGTTATACGAAACAACAAGATATTTCGTATTAACATCCTGCACTAATTCAGTAAAACGATCTTTTGCACTAACACGGCAATAATCGCTCATATTTTCTGGTTCAGGCTTTAATGCAACCCCATGCAATTCAGGTTTATCCCATTTTGTAAGAGTTTCTAAAACATGATAAAACCGGCTATATTGCCTAGAGTTATAAGGGGGATCAATATAAACAATATCAGTCTGAATTTTCCTTACTAGCTGGTTCGCCTCTTCTCTGAAAATTGAAACCCTTTTTGTTTTAACAGGGTCTATTGGTCGCATGAAGAATTTATCATTCACCGTTTCTTTTTTGAAATAAGCATCATAATGCCCCACGGTGTTCGCTATCTTATCCATCGAATAAATAAGAGATGAAATAAGCATATTATATTCTCGCTCAGTAAGTTTTTCCTTGTTTTCCTCGATGTTCTCTCGAACAAATCCTATGATTCTTGCAGACTCTGTTGAGAAATATTTACCACCAAAATTTATTGAAAAATAATTGTCGGCCAAATCCTCTCCGTTGATATTATTATAGTTCTTTATAATATTATTAACTTTTTCTGGGCTCCAATCTCCATTATCAAAAAATGCCTTGTAAATTGTATAGTTTGAGTAGAGAAAATCGTTTAGGATGATTTCATCAAAGTGCTTACTGGCAACAGCACCGACAACGCCTGTTCCGGCAAAAATATCAGTAAAAGATTTTCCTTCGCATTCTTTATCCAAAATCGAAAAGATCCAATCAATCAATTGATACTTATTACCGATATACCTTCGATTGTGAAGTTGAAAGTGGTTTTCTTTTACCCGTGGAATGTAAATATACGTTTCTTTTATTTTCTCGGCTGATATTTCGTACACTGGTCTCTCATTCTCTAATAAATCAAAAAGGGAGCCTTGAACCCCATCAGAAATATAATGGGCATTTTTATCTCTCGACACTTGCGCCTCAGCAAACATACTCTGCACTTCGTTTTTACTTACGATAATAAAATCTATAACATTTACACCCATGATTTTTCCCGCCTCCAAAATTTTCTCTACCACCTCGGCATCTTGTTTGCTGGGTTCCACATCTCCTGATGGGTGATTGTGAAGCAAAACAACGCCAGCTGCTCGCAGTTCAACAGCGGGTCCAAAAATTTCTCGCGGGTGCACAATGTTTTTGTCCAAAGTGCCAATTGAAATTACTTCTTTTTTCAACAAAGCGTTTCGCGCGTTGAGATACAAGCAAACAAGATACTCTTTCTTTTTATTTCTAATTTCTGAAGTCAAAGACACTGCGTCCTGCGCAGACAAAACGATATTATACTGGGGTCCAAGTTCTTCATAAAAACGCTTGACCAAGGCTAGTGCAGACACGATCTGAAGCGCCTTTGCTTTTCCGACCCCAGGAATTTCTAAAAGATCATTAACCGTAATATCTAAAAACTTGTTTCCAAATTTCCTGATTATCTGTTCTGAAAGCTTCTTTACATTTTTTCCCTTAATTCCACTACCAATCAGAACAGCTAAAAGATCACTCTTTGAGAGCGCATCTGGACCTCTTTCCATAAATCGTTCTCGTGGCCTATCAATTTTAGGGAAACTTTTTAATTTAGTCATATGATCTATATTTTTATCTCTCAACTAAACTACGATGCGATAACAATATTTCTTAAAATATATATTTATTATAACATGTCTACCCTTCGCCCCCAAAATCAGGCCACTTTTGTTCTTAGGCCCCTAAATTATATTAAAAAAGCCGTTTCGGCCTCCTTTTTGAGTTTTATATTAGATAATTTTAATTTAGCAGTTTTATTCCCCGGAATCAAGCTTCGAAATATTGAAAACTGCGAGTTTTTTGCTATTTTATTTCATTGGATTTATCTCCAGAGATATCTCTCATGCCCGCCGGCGCACAGGAGAAATTTAAAAACGGTGCTTTTGTTGCTCTCAAGCTCAAACATTAAAAAAGCCGAACTTTTGACTCGGCTAACGGGTGCTTTTTGTTTTAATTTTGAATATGGGTTTATGTATTCAAATTTTAAAGGGTAAATTTGAATAAAATCATTAAAACGATCAGGGGCTGTTCTTTTGTTTTCTCATTTTCTTGATTTGCTTGTCAAAATCGGATTCTATTTTTTGGTGCTTGTTGTATTTTTTGTATTCTTCCAGGGCTTTTTTGTCGGCTCTTTCCTTAGGGGTCTTTCCTTTACCGTCTAAAATTTTGTATTCATTGAAATTCAAAAATTTATCCACGCTTTGGGCGAATTCCTTCATGGTGAATGTTTGGCGGTTTTCAATCAGGTTTTCAATGTGGTCAAAAAATCCGGAAACGGTTCTTTCCAGGCGTTTGATCTCTTTTTCTTGTAAATAATTTTTGGCAACTGTCACATCCGAAGGTAAAATTCTGCCTTTGGGAGCGTTTTTCCAAGTGGTCAAGCCCATATTGGCTTTGTTTTTGTCAGCCTTGCTTTCAATAATCTCGGGAGCGGTTTGACCGGTGATGGCGAAATGGAATTTATTTTGCACCATGGCGAAGAACTCCTTAGTGATTTCGGAGTCCGGATTGTAATCCGTACTACACTCGGCGAATATATCCGTAATTTGCTGATAAATTCTTCGTTCACTGGCGCGAATGGAACGAACTCTTTCCAAAAGCTCTCGGAAATAATCTTTGCCAAAAACATTTTCACCTTGTTTTAATCTATCATCGTCAATTGCAAAGCCCTTGATAATATAATTTTTTAGAACTTGAGTCGCCCAAATTCTGAATTGAGTGGCACGTTTGGAGTTTACTCTGTAGCCGACGGCAATGATAGCGTCAAGATTGTA
>CAZXUK010000018.1:0-19710 GCA_964644045.1 uncultured Gammaproteobacteria bacterium | reverse complement strand
TACACTTCGTTTCGTTCGGGTCATATAACAAGGGATAAAAGGAAAATTGCTCGGCCCCGCCTGCCAGCGCCTTGAGCGCAGCGATTGGCGGGCAGGTCGTATTTTCCAAAATCGCTTCGGGACTTCTTTGAACCCCGATGTTAAGTGGAATCGAGAAAAGCCGTTTTATATTTGAAAGGTTATAAGATTTATATATGTTTTATAATTTATCTTCATATTATGCCATGGATTCTATTTATTATACTATTTATTGTAGCAAGATCAGCAGAGTATTTGTATACAAAAAAGCTCTTAAAAAATGATTCTCCTTTGGTTTTTTCTTTTATAAGAACAATCTTTGGATTGGGGTTTGTAATAATTATGTCTTTCTTTATAGATTTAACTATTGACATAATTAGCTTGCTCCTCATATTTTTAATATCCTTGTTCGCAACAGCGGGAGTTTATTATAGAAATAAATCATTTCAAAAATTTGAAGTCAGTTATGTTACTCCAATGCTAAATTTAATTCCTTTTTTTGTATTTATTTTTGCGTTGATTTTTTTAGGAGAATCATTAACTCTTTTTAAAGCTATAGGAATTTTGCTTGTAACTCTAAGTCTTTATGCATTAAATCTTTCAAAAGAGAAAAATTTATTATCTCCATTCATTGATTTTATCAAACACAAAAAATTTCTTGTAATTCTCCCAATTATTTTCTTTTCAGTAACGGCAATTCTTGATAAATATACTCTATTTTCAGTTAATCCTTTAACTTTTATATTTTATTTATCAATTTTTTTTACAATAAATTTTTTAATTTTAATTACATTTACTAAAAAAATTCCCCAAGTAAAGAAATCGATATCTTTAAATTTTAAACATTATTTAATAATCGGAGCTTTATTAATAATTTCTCAGGTTGGACAATATTATGCGACCTCATTAAAAGAAATTAGCTTGGTTAACCCTCTTTTAATGTCATCATCGTTGGTTGTGATAATGTTTTCCGGAAAAATTTTTAATGAAACAAATATTCCCAGAAAGCTCTTTTCAACCACTATTTTAATTATTGGGATAATCTTAATCTTAACCTAAAATTTTATTGATTTTGATTTGTTTAACTGAACAGGCACTTTGTTTTAGAAAAAGATTTATTTAAAAAGATAAATTTTATATAATAATTATAGCCTTTAATTTATAAAAATATTTAATATGTATAAATACAAATGCCCAAAATGTGGAATGGAGTATAACGAGCCGGGGAAATGCACCATGGACGGTGCTACACTTGCCAAAGCAGAGGATGACAAGTCCTCTGACCATAATCATTCTATGCACAAAAAGCATGATCATTCAGAACATCACAAGCATATGGTTAAAGATTTCAAAAAAAGATTCATAGTATCAACAATTGTTACTGTTCCAATACTTCTTTTATCTCCTTTGATTCAAGGCTTCCTTAATATAAGTTATAGCTTCACCGGAGACAAGTATGTTTTATGGGTATTATCCAGTTTTATATTTTTTTATGGTGGTTGGCCGTTTCTTAAGGGTATATTTGAAGAATTGAAAAAGAAACAACCGGGAATGATGACGCTAATTGCTTTAGCAATTTTTGTTGCCTATTCTTATAGTTCCGCTGTCGTGTTTGGATTGAAAGGGAAATTTTTTTTCTGGGAGTTAGCCACCTTAATAGATATTATGCTTGCGGGACATTGGATTGAAATGAAATCTGTTATCGGAGCCTCTAAGGCATTAGAAAAATTAGCTCAGCTATTGCCTGACACGGCCCGTTTAAGCAATGGCAAGGATGTGAAGATTTCTGAATTAAAGAAAGGAGATATAATTCTTGTTAGGGCGGGAGAAAAGATTCCCGCCGACGGTATTATTATAAAAGGAACCAGTTATCTTGATGAGTCAATGTTGACAGGAGAATCAATGCCGGTCCAAAAAAAGAAAGACGATAAAGTAATAGGAGGTTCTATTAATGGTGATGAGATTCTTGAGGTTAAGGCTGAAGGAATAGGAGAAGAATCATATCTGAATAAAGTCATTGATCTTGTAAAGAATGCGCAGGCATCAAAATCTAAAACTCAAAGATTGGCTGATGTAGCTGCTAAATGGCTTACTATTATTGCTGTTATAACAGGGGTCGGAACATTTACCTATTGGATCATTTATGGCCCCGGTATGGCATTTGCCATAGAAAGGATGGCTACAGTAATGGTTATAACATGCCCCCATGCTTTAGGTTTGGCCATTCCTCTTGTTAGCGCTGTTTCAACTTCATTGTCTGCCAAGAACGGTCTGATAATAAGAAACAGAACAACATTTGAAAACTCAAGAAAAATTACAACAATCGTATTTGATAAGACGGGAACATTGACAGAGGGAAAATTTGGAGTAACTTCAATTTCAATATTTGATAGAGATTATAGCGAACAGAAGCTTATGGAATTAGCCTCATCTATTGAGAAAAATTCTGAGCATCCAATAGCAAAAGGAATTATTAAAAAAGCGAAACAGATTGGGAGTGGGGATATGGATGTAACTAACTTTAAAGTAATGAAGGGAGAGGGTGTTGAAGGAGAGGTTGGCGGAAAAACCGTTAAGCTTGTAAGCCAAAAATATATTACAAAAAACAATATAAAAGTGTCAGGCTCAAAAATGGATGATAGCGGAACTTTGGTTTTTGTGCTTGTAAACAATAAACCAATTGGCGTGATTACTTTAGCGGATAAAATAAGACCGGAATCTTATGAGGCAATAAAACAACTTCAAGAGTTAGGGATAAAATGTTGGATGTTAACCGGAGATAATAAAACGATTGCTAAATCGGTTTCAAATAAATTAAAACTTGATGGTTTTTTTGCGGAAGTATTGCCACACGAAAAATTAGAGAAGATTAAAGAATTACAAAATAAAGGTAAATTTGTTGCAATGACAGGTGATGGAATTAATGACGCTCCCGCGCTTGCTCAAGCTGACGTGGGGATTGCCATAGGATCAGGCACAGATATTGCGGCTGAAACCGCAGACATAATATTGGTAAACAGCAACCCTAAAGATGTAATTTCATTAATTTTATTCGGGAAGGCAACATATAGCAAGATGGTCCAGAATCTTTTCTGGGCAACAGGATATAATGTCGTGGCAATACCTTTGGCGGCAGGAGTATTGATTGGATATGGAATTATCATATCTCCCGCAATTGGTGCAGCTCTGATGTCATTAAGCACAGTTATTGTGGCTATAAATGCCAAGTTTTTGAAAGTGAAAAAATAATTTGTTAATTTGAAAATTGAACTCCTATCCGCCGGCAGGCGGACGCTACGACTACACATAAACGTTATGCGAAACAGAAAACATTTTTAAATTTTTTGGATTAATTTTTATCTTAAAAAATGATATAATGGAATAGACCTCTAAGAAATTTATTTGTAACTTAATTTTCTTTATAAACAAAATATGAGTATAGAAGACGAATCAAAACAAATTAATCAACAACCTGAATTGCGCGGGAAGAAAACACCGGAAAAATCTCCAACTGCCGATCCGGAGAGACCTATCCCCCGTGATTTAGAAACCGAGCAGGCGGAAGACAAAAAAGCAATTAAGCAACACTTGCGAGAGTGTTTAGGATTAAAAGAGGGCGATGCTGAAAGAGTATCATTGTTAAAGGCAAGAAATCTCCCACAACAATATCAAGCACAACGCAAGGCTCTCCACGATGAAAGACTGGACGGTATTACTATTGCAGTCGTGCCGGACGATTTGTGGGTTAAAGGAAGCCAGCCCTCTGAATCTATTGCGGAAAATCAACTTATCCTAATCAAGCAAAGTTATTTTGAAGCGCGGGAAAATCCTGACGAAATTGCTTGGTTGTGTCATGAATTGGCGCATTGCCAAAATTTTTTGGATTCCAAAACGCCGGAGGAATATCAGAAAAATATGCAAAGATTTGCCTTTGAAGACTTAAAAACTGAACATACATACCCAAATAATCCGGTTGAACAATATGCCTTTATCAAGCAATTTCAATATTTAAAAGAACGAGGTAAAAGCAGAGAAGATATTTTGACAATGCTGGGGAAGTATTATCATGAAGAGGACTTTTCTTTCTTTAGAAGGTTGTTGGACAGTATTTACGGAAAATAAAGTTGCGAATATTTTGCTCCGTTTCACTTCGCAAAATCAAAATGTTTTCTACATCACATAACATGGCATATTTGGTTCGCAAGCTAAAAAATAACTTTATAAAATATGCCAATAATAGTCACAATAACTTTTTTTATGATCATAAAGACTATTCACAGCTTAACGAAAGAGGAATATAAAAAAATTTCAAATTATCTTATTATCTTATTATTGGTTTAGTAGTAGAAATAATTTTTTTAGTTTGGATGTTGTAGTATTTCAATGTTTTATAAAGTTATTTTTCTTACGCTTGCTCACCCAAATTTTTTTCTCTTTTATTGATAAAATTAACAAGGTAGAGAAAATAAAACTTCAGATACGCCGATATGTTAAATGAAACTCACTACACGCGCACTCGATGAACTTTTAGCAAACTTTATTAATTTTACAAAATAATCGTTTTATATGGAGTGGATTTTGTTTTCAATTTTAGCAGCATTTACTTGGGCAATTGTAAACATAGTTGATAAGTATGTTTTAACCAAATGGATCAGGAAACCGATTGTTCCTGTAATGATTATTGGTATTATAGGATTAATCGCAAGTATTATTGTTTATTATACTCACGGCTTTTCCGAATTATCTTATATTAACATTTTATTGGCTTTTGTTTCCGGAGTATTTTATATTCTGATGAGTTTTTTTTATTTCAAAGCTGTCAAAATTGAAGAAATATCTCGTATAACCCCACTTTTTTACTTAACTCCATTATTTATTTTAATTCTTGCTTCAATTTTTCTCGGAGAATTTTTTGCGCCAATAAAATATCTAGGAATTTTTTTATTAGTCATTGGAGCTTTCTTGATATCGTCAAAGAAAATTACAAAAATTAGTTTCGGAAAAGCCTTCTGGCTTATGATATTGTCTTCCCTTTTTCTTGCGATTAATCAGGTTATTACAAAATACTTGTTAGGTTTTGCTGATTTTTGGACAATTTTCTCATGGACAAGGATCGGAACAATCGTTGCTTTAATCCCTGTTTATTTCATTTGCTTTCCTGATTTTATATCAACCGTGAAAGAACACGGCAAAAAAGTTATTGGTGTGGTTTCATTAAATGAATCCCTAAATGTGGTCGGAGTCATATTTATTACAATCGCTGCATCTGTTGGGTATGTTACTTTAGTCAACGCCCTTTCTTCAATCCAACCATTGTTTGTATTGATTTTTGCCGTGTTCTTAAGTATATTTTACCCCAGAATACTGAAAGAAGAGATGGGTAAATCTACTGTGTTGCTAAAATTAGTAGCGATTATTTTGATGTTTGCGGGAGCAATACTTGTTTCTTAACATGTGCGCTCCGTGAATTCGCTCATTTCGTTCGCGCCCCGCTGTGTTTTCGTAGCTAACGCTCCTCAGGTCATATAACAGGGCTTAAACGGAAATGCCTCAGCCCCGCCTGCCAGCGCCTTAAGCGCAGCGATTGGCGGGCAGGTCGCATTTTCCTAAATTACTTCCTTCGGTCGCAACTTTGTTTAAGTCCAATGTTAGGTTAAATGAAATTTTGTTTAAATTTTTTTATTTTATATTTAAGTTTTTTTGAAATTTTTTGAGAAAGAAAACCGCCAACTCTGAAGAGATGGCGGTGGTAAATGGTGGGGCGATCTAACTCAAACCCCGACAATTTTAACTTTTGGAATGTCCTTGAAAACACGAGTTTTTTTATTAACTCGATCCGCGGTGGTAAAAACGTAAATTTCATCGAAGCCCAGCTCATACGCCTTAACCAGGTCGTCTCCGTTGATTGGACACAGGACAGATCCGACATACAAAATGGGTGAGACGACAACGACTCCTTTCCCTACGAATTTGTCCTGAATCGTTTTTTCCTCGCGTTCGAGTACATTGCGCATTATCATCCGCTCTTCCCATGTTTTAGTGATACGACGTCCGAATTGATCAAATTCAACGGCGTATCCAGCATTTTCGAGCTCCTTGTTTATCTTGGTGCCACCGCCGCAGATTACTACAACGTAATTTTCTCGAGCCTTTTTAACGACAAATTCAAAGAATTTTTTGTTTTCTGTAATGTCGCCCGACCCTTTAATAAGAACATTTTTCATTATTACCCTCTATATTTGATGGTCAATTAGGGACCGCTGAATCATTATTTATTTTAAATGTAAAAAAGTAAAAAATCAATAGGACATACCAAAAAAATCAAAAGACCTCTTTAAATAAAGTAAAGTTTGTTTTTTAAATTCAAGAATGTGTCGCGTTTTTTGTCCTTTTATCCGATATAATTATATTAAAGAGAGGCAAAATGACCCTCGGATAACACCGAGTAAACAATTCTTAATTTTTTTGGCCAAAAATGTTAAAATAAAAAATATGGATATTCAATATACAATTTTATTGGTTTTTTTGTTAAACCTTGTTTTGGGCTTTTTTGTTTGGCTTAAAAATAAAGACAAAAAAATAAATATACTCTCCGCCTTGGTGGCTTTTACTTTAGCCCTTTGGGCTTTTAGTATGTTTTTTTATGTAAAACCCTTTGTTTTAAATAGTGAAATTTGGATTAAAATAGTTTATCTTTTTGTTTTATTGATGACTGTAACTTGGACCTATTTTTTTAAAGAATTTTTGGATTTGAAAGGATCGATTGCTCCTTACCTTGTTTCTCTTTTTGCCTTTGTTTTTATATTATTTCTTTTTTTTACCGATTTATGGGTTAAGGAAGTAACACAAAAGCCCTGGGGACCGGAAACAATTTTAGGGCCTGTCTATCCTTATGTGGGTATTTTTATTGTTTTGGCTATGGCCTGGGTGGTTTATTTTTGGATAAAAAAATATCGCGCTGTCAAAGGAATAAAAAAGATGCAGCTTCTTTATGTTTTTGTTGGAATGTTTATTTTTTCTTTTTTGGCAACCATCTTTGATATTATTATCCCCCTAATCACCGGAAACTCTCGATTTTTTTGGATCAGTCCCTTTTTTTCTTTGTTTTTTGTGGGGGCCAATGTGTACGCCATTGCCAAATATCGTTTAATGGATATAAAGTTGGTTTTAAAAGGGTTTTCCATTTTTGTTTTGATAATAGGCATAATTACTTTTATTATTTATCTGTTTCAGTTAGTCTATGAACAGTTTGTTACCGGAGACCATTTTTTAAAAACTTTATTTATAATTTTGATAACAATTCTTTTATATAACCCGATTAAGAAGAAAATTTTTACATTGGCTAATAAAAAATTTTTCTTTTCTTATTTTGACACCGGCGTTTTGATTTCTAACATTACAGAGGGATTGATGGGGCTTTTGGAGCGTGAAAAAATTTACGAGTGTGTTTATGAAAATTTATTAAAAGCTTTTCATTTTAAAGCTTTTGGCATCTTGTCTTATAATGAAGAAAAAAATAATTATAAATTGGAATATAATAAAGGTTTTAAAGTCGGAAAAAAGAAAAATTTTCCCAGCTACCCTGTTCTTTATAAAAAGCTGATCAGGAAAAATAAGCCCATAATAGTGGAGGAGGCAAAAGAAAAGTTTGGCGAAAAAAAGATAAAAAATTTAATGGAAAATTTAACTGAAACAGGGGTTAGTTTGGTCATTCCCCTTAATAACAAAAATAGGACTGTGGGCTTAATGGTTTTGGGAGAGAAAAGAAACAGGGATATGTATAACGAAAATGACCTAAGAGTCTTAAAAATAATTAGCACCCAAATAGCTACTACCATAGAGAACGCTCGTTTTTATGAAGAAACCAGGGATTTTAATGAAAAGTTAGAAGAAGCCACTAAAGATTTGAGGGAAGATAATGAAAAATTGAGAAAATCTAAGGAAAAATTGCAGAATAAAAACAAAGAACTGGAGGAAACTTTGGAAGATTTTTATACTTTACGAATAGGAGCGGAGGACAAGGGTTTAGACAAAGAGCAAATAAATAAGGAAAATAAAAAGATAAAAAAAAGATTGAATAAATTGGGAATAGATAAATAAAAAAACAGCAAAAAGTGTTATTTGTTATTAAGAACCCCTTGCTAATTTTTAAAATATGTGTTAACTTTGTGGTTAAGTTTAAAAAATAAAACCTTTCCCACACCTTTGTAAAGGTAATTCTTGTGCCCAATTCAAGAATTAAAGGTATTCTCAAAACAAGGATCCCCTTGAGAATACGGGGATTTTTGTTTTAAAAAACTAACACCTAAAATCTAAAACCTAACAACTAACAACTAATATCTAAAAACTATGTCCAAAACCAAAAAAATAGAAAAAGAACATTACGAACTTCTTTATATTATTCCTAATAATTTTACCGAAGAGGAGTCCGGACAAATCCAGGAGAAAGTAAAAAAACAAATCCGGGATAAAGGAGGAGAGATTACTTTTAAGGAAAATTGGGGCAAGAAGCGTTTAGCTTATCCCATTAATCATTTTAATCACGGCTATTACGGACTTTTAGAGTTTGATGCCGAGAAAAAGGATTTAGATGAAATTAATCGTTTTCTTGGATTACTTGATGAAATTTTACGTTTCCTTATAATTAAAAAGAACAAGGAAGATAAAAGTAAAATTGTTGATCGGGCAAAAACAGAGAAAAAAGAGGAGAAAGAAGGGGAAAAAGAAGAGAAAGAAGGGGAAAAAGAAGAGAAAGAAAGGGAAAAAAGAAAAGAATCTCCGATCACTTCTTTAACTGATTCAGAATCGACTTCAAGGATTGAAGGCAAAGAGGAAGAAGAAAAAGAGACGAGCGAGGAAGAAGAAAAAACAGAGGAGAAAAAAACAGGAGAGGACACTTCTAAAGAGTCAAAAGAAAAAAAGGCGAAAGATACAGAAAAAGAAAAGAAAAAAGAAAAAAAGAAAAAAGGAGAAGACAAAGTAGATATGGAGGAACTGGACAAAAAGCTGGATGATATTTTAAACACCGATGATCTATTATAAATAATTTAATTATTAATTAATTTTTATGAATTTAAACAAAGCCATGATAATCGGGAACCTAACCCGCGACCCGGAGGTTAAAAGCATTCCTTCCGGAGCCACGGTAACCCGATTTACGGTAGCCACTAATTTGGTTTGGAATGACAATCAAGGGCAAAGACAGGAAAAAGTGGAATTCCACAACATTGTTGCCTGGAGAAAACTGGGAGAAATTTGCGGGCAATATTTAAAAAAGGGAGCCAAAGTCTATGTGGAAGGAAGGTTGCAGACCAATGAATGGACGGGAAACGACGGAGTTAAACGTTATCGCACCGAAATTGTGGCCGAGAACATGATTATGCTGGATAGAGCCGGAGCCTCATCCGGAGGCGGGGGAGGTAATTCCTCCGGAGGAGAGGAGCAACCTTTTTATGAGGAAGGGTCAAACGAACAAAGTCAAAGCCAAGAAAATTCCGGAGAGCAAAACTCCGGGGGAGACTCAGAAGAAGATATTAAGGTAGAGAATATACCTTTTTAATAAATAAAAAGTTAAATCGATATGAGCAACAATAAATTAGGAAAACAAAAGCATTGTTATTTTTGCGTAAACAGGATTGAAGAGATAGATTATAAAAACACTGATGTTTTGAAAAAATTTATTAATTATCACCTTAAGATCCTGCCGGCCAAAAGGACAGGAGTTTGTGCTTGGCATCAAAGAAAATTGGCCACTGCCATTAAAAGAGCCAGAATTATGGCCTTATTGGGATTTACCAGGAAATAAAAGTGAATTCGACTTTTAATTAGATTTTAATTTTATGTTAGATATTAGTAAAATTAAAGCCGGTAAAATTATTCAAATAGACAATCAACCCTATTTGGTTATTAAGGCCGATCATCATAAAATGGCCCGAGGAGGCGCTGTTTTAAAGACCAAATTAAGAAATTTGGTTGATGGCCGTGTTTTGGATAAAACCTTTCAAGGCAATGAAAAAGCGGAAGAAGGAGAAACTGAAAAGAAAAAGTCCAATTTTTTATATGAAGATGGGGAAAAAGCCCATTTTATGGATAATGAAAGTTATGAACAATTTGAATTAGATTTGGATTCTTTGGGAGAAAAGAGAAAGTTTTTAAAAGAAGGAACAGATATGGATGTTCTTTATTTTGAAGGTGAACCGGTGACTTTAGAGCTTCCCATAAAGATGGATTTTAAGGTAGTAAATGCTCCTCCCGGGGTTAAAGGCAATTCAGCCGGTAATGTTACCAAGCAAGCGGAGATTGAAACCGGTGCCAGTATAACTGTGCCCATGTTTGTAGAGCAAGGAGATAAGATCAGGGTGAATACCGAGACGGGTGAATATGTAGAGAGAGCTTCTTAAATTATTTATATAAAAAATACCGTTTAAAACGGTATTTTTTATTTGGGCGTTTTTTTATTTTTCTTCTTCTTGTTCGCGACTTTTAGCTTCTTTGATAATATTTTTTTTGATCTCTTTCATTGTTTTAGGATTTTGTCGTAGATATTTGCGGGCATTTTCTCTTCCCACTCCCAGCTTCTCCTCTCCTGAAGAATAAGAGTTGCCGGCTTTTTTTACTACTCCGTAAGCCGTACCCAAATCAATTAAATCACCGGCTATAGAGATTCCTTCATTATACATAATATCAAATTCACAAGTGCGGAAGGGCGCGGCCACCTTATTTTTTACCACTTTACATCTTACTCTGTTGCCGATAATTTTTTCCGCTTGTTTGATTTGGGCGGCGCGCCTGACTTCAATGCGGACTGAGGAATAAAATTTTAAAGCTGTGCCTCCGGTGGTTGTTTCCGGGTTGCCGAAGAACACCCCTATTTTTTGTCTAACTTGGTTAATAAAAATAACAATAGTGTTGGTTTTGGAAACTATACCTGTTAATTTTCTTAAGGCCTGGCTCATTAAGCGGGCCTGCAGGCCCATTTGCTGGTCTCCCATATCTCCTTCAATTTCTTTTTTGGGAACTAAGGCGGCCACACTGTCAACTACTACTACATCCACGGCATTGGAACGGACCAGGGTTTCCAATATTTCCAGAGCTTGTTCTCCCGTGTCCGGTTGAGAGATTAAGAGGTCGGAAATATTAATTCCTATTTTGCGGGCATAATCCGGATCTAAGGCGTGTTCCGCATCTACAAAAGCGGCCACTCCCCCTTCTTTTTGCGCTTCTGCCACAATATGCTGGGCCAAGGTGGTTTTTCCCGAGGTTTCCGGTCCGAATATCTCCACTATTCTTCCCCTGGGCACTCCACCTACCCCTAAAGCCATATCCAAAGAAAGACAACCAGAGGACACTGAACTAACATCAGTCTTTTTAGCTTCCCCGAACTTCATAATTGAACCTTCTCCAAAGCGTTCCTTGATTTGGTCTACCGCGGTATTGGCAGCTTCCAATTTTTCGTTTTTATTTTCATTTTTTCCTCCTTCTTTTTTAGTGTCTTGTTTATCCTTAGCCATATGAGTTTCTATAATTATAATAAAAATTTATAAATTAAATATTTTTTCAATTCGCGCAATTTTTGAAAAATTTGTGAATTCGTAATTATTATCACCTTAGATTATTTTTTTAAAAAATGCAAACTCTTTATTTTTTTAAAAATTTTTTTCTTTTATTTTCCGGAAATTTTTCTATGGCATATCTAAGCATTGTCCTGGGCATTTGTTTGTAATATTTTTTTAAAAATTTTTCTTCTGTTTTAAGATCTCTTTTTCCTACCTCCCTAAGCATCCACCCTGTGGCTTTATGAATCAGATCTTCTTTGTCTTTTAAATATTTTTCCGCTATTTTCAAAGTATCTTTAAAATTATTTTCCCTGATAAAATTAAAGGTGGCCATTATGGCTATACGTCTGCGCCAAAGACCGGGAGAAGAACTTAGTTTGTATAAAATATTTTTTTCTTTATCTTTTAAATATTCGCCCACAATATAAGGCGCAGAGCTGTCCACCAAATCCCAATTATTAATTTGGGAAATATTTTTTAAATAAAAATCAAAAAATTTTTTTCTTTCTTCTTTTCCTGCTTTTTTGAATTGATTTACCAGAATTATCAGAGCGAATGAACGATATTCATGAATTTGAGAATTTAACAATTTTTTTAAGTCAGTCAAGGAGGTGTTCGGAAAAAGTTTGGCTATTTTTTTTTGTTGAGGAACGGCGATCCCTAAAAATTTATCTCCTTCTCCGTATTCTTCGGCGCCGGTTTTAAAAAATAATTTTGATTTTTCCGCTTTTTTATAATCTTTTAGTTTTTTAAGTTCTTTGGTTATTTCGGAATACATAATTATTTTTTAGATTCAACCAAAGGGACAAAAACAAAACCGGGATATTCCTCGGTTTTTATTTCGCCATTTCTTTTTTCTATTTTTACTATTGTTTTTTCTACAGGGCAGACCATAATTCCTCCTTCTGCTAATTGTTCAAGCAGGGCCGGGGGGATTTTAGCAGCCGAGGCGCTTACCAAGATGCGGTCAAAAGGAGCTTTTTCTTTCAGTCCCAAGGAGTCGGGCGTGTGATAAATCTCCACGTTTTCCGTGCTTTTTAATCTGGAAGAGGCTTTCTCGACAAATTCCTTAATTGTTTCCGTACCGTAAATTTGGCTGTTTTCGGTAATGGCGGCCAAAAGAGCCAAGACATAACCCGAGCCCGAACCCACTTCTAAAATTTTTTGTTCGTTTTCGGGATTCAAGAGAGTGAGCATAAAAGCAATAGTGGTGGGCTGGGAAATGGTTTGCTCTTGGCCAATGGGCAGGGCCGCGTCTTCATAGGCATATCTTTGGTATTCAGGAAGCAAGAATTTTCCCCTTTCTACCTCGGCAAAAGCTTTTAAAATCGGATCTTTAAAACCCTTTTTGGCCAATCTTTCCAATAATTCTTTTTTATTCATTTTTTTCCTTTAATTTTTATGTATTTTAGATTTTAGCACATTTTTAAGCAAATAAAAAACAGAAAATTCGGTAATAAATAAATAAATTTGTATATTTTGTTAATATATTTTTTATACAAAAGTCCGAATTTTTTGTCCCCGCTTTGGTATTCTTTTATAATTTCTTGGTCTGAATCAGGCATAAAATTTATTTAGTTTTTAAATTTTAATTTTAGCATTTTAAGCCAAAATTAATAAATAAAAAAGCCGATACTCTCGTATCGGCTTGGCAAAGGAGATTGTTATTTTTCACGAATTATAGTTTTGTGGCTAATCCCCATTTGTTTTAATTCTTCTTCTATCCTTTCCCGGCTATATCCTTTAGCCGTCCAGATGAAGTTGGGAGTATAGCATTCAAAACATGGCTCATTATCTTTTTTAATTGTTTTTACTTCCCCCTCGGACATTCAGCTCCTCCATTTCCTTTTTAAATTGATTTTGAATTTTAAATTTCCTCCTTTGGCCGGACAAGTCTTTAAAACTTAGAGACACAGCTTCCAGGTAAAGCCTTGCCGGCAGTTGTTTTTGAGTAAAGAGCTTGGCATCCCCCCTTTCCGAGCCTTTGATTTTGTAAACCGGATCTCCTACCACCGGGTGCCCGTAGGCGAGCATATGAACCCGGATTTGGTGGGTTCTGCCGGTTTCAATTTTTAATTTAATAAGAGTAATATTAGTATATTTTTCCAAAACAGTCAAGTGGGTTTTTGCCTCTCTAATTTGCTCGTTTTCTTGATAACTATGAGGCACAGCCGCCATTTTAAAGCCTTTGGTTGATCTTTTTATGGGAAAATCAATGGTATCGGTTTGGTTTTCAATTTGGCCGTGGACCAAGGCTATATATTCTTTTTCCACTTCCCGGTTCTGGAATTGTTTTTTTAAGTTTAAAAAACTTTTCTGGTTACGAGCCACCACTATTAAACCGCTTACTTCCTTGTCCAGCCTATGAACCAGCCCGGAGCGCGCGCAGTCTTCGCCCACTTTTTTAATGTCCGGATATTTTTTTAGTAAATAATCCACTAAAGTAAAATCTTTTACTCCCGGAGCGGAATGGACCACCAAGCCCACCGGCTTGTAAATTATCAAAAAATCTTTTTCTTCCGCTATAACCTTAATTTTTTTAAAAAGTTTTTCTCCTGTTTTAATTTTATTGTTTTTTTCTTGTTCGTTCTTTTCTTTTATTTCTATAATCTCTCCTGTTCTGAGAAAATAATGAGGAGGCACTTCGCGTCCCCCTATTTTAATTTCTCCGGATTTAATCTTTTTTTGGATTTGACTGCGGGATAAATCTTTAAGAAGGGAGGATAAAAATTTATCCAATCTCTCTCCCTGGTTTTGTTTGTCAATTTTTATTTCCATATTTTTATAATTCTTGAGAAAGTCTTTCTAACTGCTCCTTAAAAAGGAAATTTTCTTCTACGGTTTTTTTACCTTTTTCTCCCAGTTTTTTTCTCAAACTTTCATCTTTTTTTAATTTTATGATTTTTTCCGCCAGGATTTCCGGATTACCGGCCGGAATTAAAAGGCCGTTTTTTTTATTTTTAACCACTTCTTCTACTCCTTCTCCTTGAAAAGCGATTACCGGCAGGGAGGCGAACATAGCTTTGAGAAGAATATCAAAATTCTTTAATTTAAATTTATTGGTGGCGGTTAGGTAAACATCAAAATTTTCCCACCAGCGACCGGAGTAATTTTGTTTGCCCATTAGATAAACATAATTTTCCACTTCGGTTTGTTGGGCCAGCCAAGAGACCTGTTTTTTTTCCTTGCCTTCACCAATAATAACCAGGCGTATATCCCGGAAACTGTCTAAACAGAGTTTTAGGGCGCGGAAAATGTTTTTCAGTTGATGAATTTTATGTAAATCGTTTATAACCCCGACAGTGAAGTATTTTTGCGAAGAATAAGAATCAAAATTTTTAGCTAAATCGGAGAAAATATTTTCTTGGTATTTCAAAAAGTCGGTTTTAAGGCCCGGGGAAATGTTTTTAATATTTGCTTTCCCAAAGTTTAGTTTTTCCAATTTTTTGCGGGTGTCTCGGGTAAAAACAATAATTTTGGTGTTGACGGCCAAGGACTTTAAAAGCCTGATCGTGAATTTGGAAGCGCGGATATAGTTTAATGACGGTTTTTCCACCCAAATTATTTTTAGTCTCAGAATTTTGGCCAGGGGCGTAAAAACAATTTTTTCATTCCAACTAAAGCAAACCACATCGACCACTTTGTGTTTATATTTAAGATAAATTAAAGAAAAAAGGTGTCTGAAAAGCAAGAGGGGAAGCAAAAGAAAGAAAAAAAAGGCTCCGGATGAATTGTTTATTTTTGGTCCCAAAAAGATTTTGCGGGTAAAAACTTTATCCCCGGAGAATTGTTTAAGAATCTTGTCTTGAGTGGAAAGAATCCGTAGAAAAAAACCTTTTTCAGTTAAACCTTGAAAAAGTTCTTTTAGAGTTTGAGCCGGTTGCCTGGAGGAGTTTATTATTAAAATTTTTTTCATAATTATTTCCCGGATAAATATTTAAGATCTGTCCTGGATATTCCGCCCAAGAAATATAGAAGGATAAAATAAAAAACAGCCGACCCTATCAGGGTTAAGCCCAATCCCGGAACCGAACTATAATAATCAGCGGGCAAATAAAAAAGTGCCGCTCCCATAGCCAAGGAAGCGATTAAAGCTTTTAGAAAGCAATAAAATCGGGGGAGGAAGCGGGTGTATTTCCAGGCGTAATAAAAGATTAAAATAAAAATCAAAGCTTCGCTATAAACCGTCATCCACGCGGCTCCCAGGTAAGAATATTTGGGAATAAAAATAAAGTAACCTATTAAAGAAGTGATGCCGGTAAAAATATAAGCTCCGATTACCTTTTTTTGTTTATCTATAGCGATGATCAAGTGGCTGAAAATAACTCCCAGGAAAATAAAAAGAGCGGCCAAAACCAAGATTTGCAAGATTTCTCCCGAGTCCTTGAAATTTTTTCCTGCCACTATTTCCATAATTTCTTGGCTGACAAATTGAGTTCCTATAAGCAGGGGCAGGGAAAGTATAATCATTAAATTAAAACCTTTTTGCACAATTTCTTTAAATTTGTTTTTTTCTTTTTCCGCCCAGGCAGAGGTCATGATCGGCAGAATAATACCCGCAAAAATAAAAGGAATCATAACCACTACATCAATCACTTTGTAGCCGGCTCCGTAGATTCCCACTTCTTTTTGAGAGTCCACCAAAGAAAGAACTAAAATATCTCCTTTTAGATAGATTAAATTAAGGACAATAGTGGTGGCCAGGGGCCAGGTTTTTTTGAGTATTTTTTTCCAATAAGAAAAATCAAAACGGAAGCGGATTTTTATAAATTTGCTGGCAAAAAAGAAATGAAAAAGAAAATTTATTAAGTTAGCCACCACTGTGGCCACCATAGCTCCCAAGAGTCCCCAGTTGTAGTAGGCCACCAAAGCTACTCCCAAAAGTAGAATCCCTCTCCCCACAACCTCGGCAATAGAGACTTTGTCCATACGCAAGCGGTTTTGGAAAAAGCCCACTAAAATCTGGTTTAGGGATATAAAGAGAAAAGAAAAAGAGCCGATCAAGACCCCCAACTTTACATCCGCTTCATAAGGAAAAAGCAGAACAATTAGGGGGGCTAAGCCCAAGAGTATTAAAGCAGAAAAAAATCTTAAGCTAAAAAGATTGTTAAGAGTTCTTTGTTTATCCGTTCCGGGTTGGCTGATCATTTGGGCGGTTATCAGAGTTAAACCCAAATCGGCTATAATTCCGAAAAGAGAGAGAAAGGCCATTATGGTGGTATATTTACCAAAACCGGTTTGGCCCAGGTATCTGGTCAGAATTCCCACCACCACCAAGCCCATGGCTGTGGCAATGAATTTACTGGCAATTTGCACTAAAGTGTTGTAGGCAACTTTGGCTGATAGTTTCATAAACTTATTGAAATTAAGGTGATTTTTAGGTATAATTGGTATATAGGTTTAGAAAATTTCTTTTTTCTAAAATTTTGAATTATTGAAGATATTTTTTAAAATAGAACTTCACCCGACGAATTAATAAATCCTTTCACAAACATTACAAATTATTTAAAGGATTTTGTTTGTTGATTTGAGGGGTACTTTAATTATAACATATAATCTATGTCAAAAGCGAAAAAATTTTTTTCTTTTTTATTGTTTTTTTCTTTGTTGTTCTTTTTTTCTTTTAATTATTCTACCGGTTTTTTAAAAACAGTTCAGGCTTCTCCCCTGGATTTAGAGGAGCAAAAAGGGTTTGAAAGCGGCCAAATTCCGGATGAGTTTGGTAGTGGCGGGACACCTAAAGATATAAGAGAGATAGCTATAGATGTAGTAAAGATTTTTTTATCTTTCCTGGCCATAATTTTTTTGGTCTTGGTAATTTGGGGAGGGTTTGAATGGATGACAGCCGGAGGAAATGAAGAGAGGCTTTCCAAGGCCAAGGACAGAATTAAAAATGGAGTGATCGGTTTGATTATAATATTAGCAGCTTATGCCATTACCGAATTTGTGATAGAAGAATTGATTGAAGCCAGCACTGATACTTATGATAGTTGGTGATAGATAGGAGACGCGATCTTATTTTAAAATTAAAATTTAAAAATTGAATGAAAACAATATTGAATTTTTTAAAGAAGTATCGCAAAACTTCAATTTTTTTGGGCGGATTAATCGTTATTTTTATAATTGTTTTTCTTTTAAGCGGGGGCAAGGTTTACAAAAAAGAAAAATTGGAATACGGAGTTACTTTTTCCCAACTTAAAGCCCGAAATTTGGGACTGGACTGGAAAGAGCTTTATTTGGCCACTTTGGATGATTTGGGGGTTAAAAAAATCAGAATTTCCGCTTATTGGAATGAAATAGAAGAGGAGAATAACAGTTTTTATTTTAAAGATCTGGATTGGCAGATCAAGAAAGCCCAAGAAAGGGGGGCGGAGATCATTTTAGCCGTGGGCGGTCGCCTGCCTCGCTGGCCAGAGTGCCATTTTCCTTCTTGGGCCACCAAATTGGATGCTTCCCAAAGAGAACAAGAGACTTTGGAGTATATTCAAAGAGTGGTTAATAGATATAAAGAAGAAGAAAATATTGTGGCTTGGCAAGTGGAAAACGAACCCTTCTTGTCTTCTTATTTCGGAAGGTGTCCTTCCTTGAATGTGGATTTTTTGGACAAAGAAATATCTTTGGTTCGCCGGCTTGATTCCCGGCCCATAGTGGTTACAGATTCGGGAGAACTTTCGGCTTGGGTTCCGGCCGCCCGCCGCGCGGACATTTTCGGGACCACAATGTATAGAGATACTTATTCGGAGAGGTTGGAAAGATATGTTCATTACCCCATAGGCCCGGGATTTTTTCATTTTAAGAGAAATGTGGCTGATTGGTTTGCCGAGCCGAAAAAATGGATAGTGATCGAGCTTCAAGCCGAGCCTTGGGCCCCGATCCCTTATCAAGAATTAAAAAAAGAAGAAAGGGAAAAGACCATGAGCCCGGAAAAATTCAGGAAAATGTTGGAATTTGCCCGCCAGGCCGGATTTAAGGAGTTTTATCTTTGGGGGGTGGAATATTGGTATTGGGAAAAGGTGAAAAACGGAGAAGAAGAAATGTGGAATATAGCCAAGGACTTATTTAAAAAACCGTAAAAATTTATGACGGAAAAAAATCAATATTATTTGGGAGTGGATATAGGAGGAATCAATTTAAAGGCGGTGTTGTTGGACAGCGATTTAAAAGAAGTGGAGAGTTATGATTTGGCCACCCCCAAGGACAATGCCGAGCATTTTTTAATTATGCTTCAGGCTTTAATTGATCCTTTAATTAAGATTGCGCGGGAAAAAAAAGCCCAAATCAAAGGTATAGGCGTGGGGATACCCGGACTTTATGATTATAAGAAGAATAAAATTACAACCCTGCCCAATCTTCCTATTTTGAACGGCTTAAATTTGGTAACTCGTTTGGAAAAAAAATATAATTTGCCTGTTAAGATTGATAATGATGCCCATTGTTTTGTTTTGGCTGAAGCTAAAATGGGGGTGGCCAGAAAATATAATAATATTTTCGGTTTAACCCTAGGCACCAGTGTGGGTAGTGGTTGGTTTAGGGAGGGAGAAATTTACCATGGTCAGCATAAAAGTTTTTGCGAAATAGCCCGTATGGTTGTTGAGGCCCCTAAAAATTTGGAAACACTTTATCAAAACATTGTTAAAACCGATGCCGAGGAGTTAGCGGAAAAGGCCTACAGGGGAGATAGTCGGGCCGAGCAGGATTTTAAGAATTTGGGTTATTATTTGGGTTTGGCTTGCGCCAATGTGGTTAATCTTTTGGATCCGGAAGTGATTGTGATCGGAGGAAAGGTAACCGCTTCCAGCGATTTGTTTTTTCCGGAAATTAAAAAAATAGTTACGGAATTAATTATGCACCCGGAAGCCAAGAATATTAAAATTTTAAAAGCCAAGGTGCCGGGTATGGTGGGGGCCAAGGGTGCGGGGTTATTATTTGATCAGAGTAATTAATCACTTATTATGTAGATTTAATAATTATTTGTAATAAAATAAAAAAAAATCGGAAATTGGATATTAGAAATCAGAATATAAAAATTAAATCGGCTGCTTTATATCCTTTCTTGCGAAGGGCTGTAATGATTTTTTTATCAAAAAAAGTAAAAACAAAAAATCCGGCGATTGGCCGGATTTTAAATTATATAAAA
>CAZXUK010000017.1:0-20162 GCA_964644045.1 uncultured Gammaproteobacteria bacterium | reverse complement strand
TATCATCGGGCCCGGTGCGAATTTGAAAAGCCACTCGGGAGTCCCCGGGAGTATCGGCTTGCCAAGTAAAATTCTGAACACTATTGGTGTTGTCGTAAAGCGAGGACTCAAAGGTGGAAACATTGGTATTAACCTTGATGTCTTTCAAGGCCGGAGATACGGTCAGGTCGTCCGTGCCCATTATTACTTTATATTGAAAATATCTTAACTCATCAGAAGAATATTTCTCATCAAGGTTATATCCTTCAAAAACTTCTATATAATTAGTCCAATCATCACTGTCACCGGAAGGATCTTTTTTTTCTCCGGCGTGAAATAAAACCTTTATACCCGTATTCTCGGGTATATCCGCGTTCCAATCAATAATTCCGTATTTAGGATCAAAATACTGAGTGTCAAACACCCGGGAGACAAATTGACTCTCATAAAGATAATCAAATTCAGCAGGGGTATATTTTAAAGTAGTTTCATAAAGAGTGGGTCTCTGGGTTTTTCCCACGCCCCCGGAGACTAAAATCGCTTTATATTGAACAAAACGATCATCAGACCCGTCTGTGAATTCATAATCCATTTCTTCGGTTCCGGTGCTACTGGTAAAAAAAGCTTCGGTGTCGCAACCGGAATCGCGGTCATCCGGCCCGCACCAAGGAGTCCAGTTGCTTTGGCCGTTAGGAGAACTGCGGACCTGAAAAGCGATTTTTGATTTGGAGTCCCCTTCTCCGGGAAGAGACTCTTTCCAGGACAGTAAAGACAATTCCTCCACTCCGTCGTAAACAGAGGACTCCAAAGTGGAAATATTGGTGGTAATTTTAACTTCTTTCAAACTCGGAGAAACAGTCAGGTCATCCGTGCCCATCTCTACCTTGTATTGCAAATATCTGTAATCATCAAAATCATCCAAGCGGGAAGATCCCTCAGCCACGCCTCCGGCTGTGCTGGTGGCCCAAGGAGTCCAAGTGTCTTTCTTGTTCTTATGGCTCCCCCTTACCCATATCTTTAAATCCGTACTGGTGGGGATCTCCGCTTTCCAACTAAAGCTACCGTAATCAGGGTTGCTGTATTGGCTATCAAATACCCGGGAGGTAAAATTGCTTTCATATTCAGCTGCCTGAGCGCAATCAAAAAAAAATAAAAAACTTATTATTAAAAAAAATAATAATAAAACTTTTCCTAATTTAGGAAAATAAAATTTTAATAAAAAAGACCTATAAAAAAACACCATTTCAAATATATTAAAATTCAAAAATTAAAATTTTTTATTCTATTCATGACCTATACAAAGCACTGGTCGGTAGCTTAATTGGTCGTCAGTATTATTGTTTTCTTTAATATCATAACTATCAGTAGAAAATTTTATTACATTTTTTTCTCCATATTTATACCACGTATCAAAGGAAATAAAATTGTATTTTTCAATGGGTGTAACACCCTCTCCATCTATTTCACTAGTAATACAATTATAAAAAGAATCATCTACTCCTCGAAACTCCCAATCGCTAAATTCCTCATAATGATCAGGTATATAAGGGCAAGGATTTTTACCTCTACTACGAAAATTGGATATATTTCCGTAAATTAACATAGGCGCTAATTTATCTCCTCCCACATCTTCGCTAAGATCGCAGTTATTTCCTAAAGTGGTGTATGGCGTCATAATAATTTTACCTTCTGTCATTGAATTTATAATCGGCATATTATCCCTTGATGGTATACCATACTTTCGTCCATCTTGATTATGACTACTAAGCTCCAACAAATTTTTTCCTTTGTCAAAATCCTCTCTCTCCGTATCAACCAACTCCTGAGTTCCGCTGGCCATGGTTATATTACCATCACCATCCACAGCAATATTGTCGGTGGTGGTGGAGAGCTCCGTCCAACCCTCTTTATCCTCGGGATGAGAGGCGATATTTGAAGTGGCCCAACCTTCCCAATTGGTCTGAATCCATTCATTGATTCCCACTTCATCGGCGGCTTGACTCTCCAGAGCTCCGGGAGAAAGCAAATAAGATAAAAATCCGGTAGCCAGACCTCCCAAAAGCAACAAAACCAAAGTCAGAGCGGAAAAAGCCCCGGCTCTCTGTCTTTTTTGCCTGTGAATAAAAGCCAGATCTTTTTGCTTAACTTTCCCTCCGGCTTTCTTCCTTCCTTTTTGCAAAGAAAAAGTTTGCTCATAAAAAAGATGGGCCTCTTCCTTGATAAGATCAAACCCCTCCTCCGCCGACTTAAAAAGAGTAATCAAAGCGACTAAACTTTTAAGGTAGGGGCTTTCTTTTCGGCCTTTTTTGCTTCTCTTTTTAAATTTGGCCCGATAATAGGCGCGGGCGAGCAAAGTCCTGACAAAAGGAATGGAAAAATCTCCCAGACAAGAAATAAACGCCAGACCGGCAAAAAGGAAAATTAAATCCACTCCCACCAACCAGAAACCTAAAACGGGATACAAAAAAACATTAAAAACAATCAACAAAGCCAGACCCAAAAAAGCGGCCAAGCTTCCCAAAAAAACACTTAACATTTTGAGCATAAATTTTAAAAAAATTATTAATTATTATATTTAATATTATAACACAAAAACAATATTTTAAAAACAAATCATATAAGCATAAAAGGTAAAATAGGTAAAATAGGTAAAATAGGTAAGACCAAACCCCACCTAACCTCCCCTTGGGAAGGGGAGGAACCTCCGGTCTTTCTCCCCCTTTTCAAGGAATTATGGTTTCTTTCTCCCCCTTTTCAAGGAATTATGGTTTCTTTCTCCCCCTTTTCAAGGGGGAGATTAAGAGGGGGTTAAATAAATGAAATAGGTAAAATAAATGTAAAAAGTAAAATAAGTAAAATCAAACCCCTCCTAACCTCCCCTTGGAAAGGGGAGGAACCTCCGGTCTTTCTCCCCCTTTTCAAGGGGGAGATTAAGAGGGGGTTAAATAAATAAAAGGTAAAATAAGTGGAAGACCGATATTAATCGGGTGTCTTACCTAAATTTTATATTATTATTTTAACAAAAAAAGGAATAAAAGTAAAAATAGTGAAAAATATGTAAAATAAGTATAAAAGGTAAAATAAATGTAAAAAATAAAATAAGTAAGACCAAACCCCACCTAACCTCCCCTTGGGAAGGGGAGGAACCTCCGGTCTTTCTCCCCCTTTTCAAGGAATTATGGTTTCTTTCTCCCCCTTTTCAAGGAATTATGGTTTCTTTCTCCCCCTTTTCAAGGGGGAGATTAAGAGGGGGTTAAATAAATGAAATAGGTAAAATAAGTGGAAGACCGATATTAATCGGGTGTCTTACCTAAATTTTATATTATTATTTTAACAAAAAAAGGAATAAAAGTAAAAATAGTGAAAAATATGTAAAATAAGTATAAAAGGTAAAATAAATGTAAAAAATAAAATAAGTAAGACCAAACCCCACCTAACCTCCCCTTGGGAAGGGGAGGAACCTCCGGTCTTTCTCCCCCTTTTCAAGGAATTATGGTTTCTTTCTCCCCCTTTTCAAGGAATTATGGTTTCTTTCTTTCCCTTTTCAAGGAATTATGGTTTCTTTCTCCCCCTTTTCAAGGGGGAGATCAAGAGGGGGTTAAATAAATAAAAGGTAAAATAAGTGAAATAAGTATAAAGGTTATTTTTCCTTTATTTCCTTATATTTGGCTGCTAAAAAATAAAACAATAACACCCCCGAATAATAAAAACTCAGCCAGGCCGGATGCATATCGGCCACCTGATAAAAAAACCAGGGGATTCGGGCGAAAAACCGGACTGTCTCCAGAACTAAAGACAAAAGAAAAAAAGCGGGCAGAAAAAAATAAAAAGAAAAAACGGGCAAAAGTAGGCTTAAACCCAACCCGGCCAAAAGCGCCAAAAGCAAAAAGGGCAAAAGAGGCAGGACCAACAAGTTGCTCCAAATCGCGGACAAGGAAATCAAGGAAAAATTATAAGCTATCAAGGGCAGAGTTAGGATTTGGGCGGACAAAGTTAAGCTAATTATCCCCGCTACACCCTGGGTAATCCTACCTTCTCCCAGCTTGAAAAATTTAGAAATATAAAAGCTGAACAAGGGATAGAAAAGGATTATGCCCGTAACCGCCAAAAAAGAAAGCTGAAAACCAATGTCATCCCTTAAAAGCGCCGGATTTATTAAAAGCATCAGGCAGGCCGCCAGTCCCAGGGAATTAAAAACTCGGTTAAGCCGACCCAGTTGAAAACTCAACAGAAGCAAGAAGCCCATAACCCCGGCGCGCACCGCCGAAGCCGGAAAACCTATCAAGATTATATAAAAAAGAAGCAGGCAACCGGCAATATAAAAAGCTTGCCTCCTGTGAAGGCCCAAGCTCAGTAAAATCCAGAAAAAAACGGCTATTAAAATCCCGATGTGCATTCCGGAGATGGCCATTAAGTGGCTCAAGCCGGCCCGGGCGAAATTTTGCCTTAACTCTTCCGTAATCCCTCCTTTGTCTCCCAGAATCATAGCCCGGGCCAAAGAGGATTGGGGCTCGGGCAAGCCCCTTTCCAAATTTTGCCTAAGCTCATCCTTGAAAGAATATATAAACGAAAAAAAGGGGTCGCTTACTTCGGACTCAAAAAAACCTTCCATATCCTCGCGACCAAGTCGGGATATCCGCGGATAATAACACAGGGAATAAATATCCGACTTGGCCAAAAAACGGTCATAGGCAAAACCGCCAAAGGGCCGGGGCTTTTGTGGCTTGCAAGTAATTTTTAGTTTATCTCCGTAAGAATATTCCGGATAAAGGGAAATAAAAAGCAAAACTTTTCCCCGCACCTCCTTGTTTTTACTTATTAAATAAAAACTTTCAACTTCTATCTTCTGCTTTTCTGTCCCTTTTACCGCTTCATCCGAAACTTTAGACAAGAAAGTAATTTTTTCTCCGTTATAATAGCTTATCCTTTCCGGATTTTGAACGGGCAAGGAAACAGAGTAACGCCAAAGCCCCAAAAATAAAAAAAGGAGGAGTAAAAATATGAATTTGGCACCGAATTTTTTTCTAAAAAAAATCACCCCTGCCAAGCAAATAACTCCTCCCAACAAAAACCAAACCTCCCAAAGCAAATATTCGGGAGGCAGGAAAGAAGCAATACCTATTCCGGCTATAAAACTCAAGCAAAAAAACAAAAATTGTCTGGATCGGGGTAGGTAAATAATTATTTATTCTTTTAAATCACTTTTTAAGTAGGCCTCTATAAAATTGTCTATTTTTCCGTCTAAAACACTATCCACATCAGAGGTTTCTTCTCCGGTGCGGTGGTCTTTAACCATAGTGTGGGGCTGCATTACATAAGAACGGATCTGTTTACCCCAGTCAGCCGCTCCGGTCTCGCCTTTTAGTTTTTCTTGTTTTTCTTTTTCTTCCCGCTCACGCAGGTTATGAAGCTTGGATTTTAAAATTCTTAAAGCGGTTTCCTTGTTTTGGTGCTGGGACTTTTGATTTTGACAACTAACCATAATACCCGTGGGTATGTGCCTGACCCTGACCGCGCTCTCGGTTTTGTTTACGCTCTGGCCTCCGGGGCCGGAAGCGCCGAAAGTCTCTATTTTTAAATCCTCTTCCCGAAGCTCCACCTCTTCCGTCTCAGGAAGTTCGGGCACCACTTCCACCAAAGCAAAGGAAGTATGACGCATACCCTCGGCGTCAAAAGGAGAAATGCGAACCAGGCGATGCACTCCGTTTTCACTGCGCAAGTAACCGTAAGCCCAGGCACCTTTTACCAAAAAAGTGGCGTTTTTAATCCCGGCTTCGCTTCCCGGGGTCCTATCAAATATTTTAATTTGCCAATTTTTACTCTCGGCAAAACGCAGGATCATTCTTTCCAAAATTTGCGCCCAGTCCTGGGCGTCCACTCCTCCGGTTCCGGCATGAACGGAAACAATGGCGTTATAACGATCATATTTTTCCGAAAATAAAACATTGAATTCCAATTTCCGGAATCTTTCCTCCAATTTTTCGTATTTTTCCCGCGCTTCCTTCCCAAGGGAATTGTCTTCCTCCCGAGCGGCCACCGCCACCAATTCTTCCAAATCCTTGATTTCCGATTCCAACTCCGTCCACTCCTCTACTTGTCTGTCCAATTCTTCCACTTCCCGGCTTAATTCTATGGCCTTCTCTCTATCTTCCCAAAATCCCGGCCTATTCATTTTCACCTTTTTGGTTTTACTGTCCTGTCTTTTTCCTTCAATATCCAAACCCTCCCGGATCTTATCCACCCTTTCGCGCAACTCCTCTATTTGTTTTAATAAATTCTCCATAAAAAAATAATAACATATTTGGGAAAAATAAAAAGAAGCCCCGGGACAGGGCTTCTAAGAAAAAAAGGGGGGGGATGATTAAATTTCTTCAAATTTCATTTCGGATAACTCCACAAGCCGAGCTTTTCTTCCTTCCTGGCTACGATCATCTTCTGTGGCTTCAACCACTCTTTTGGCTCCTTGCCAGTCTTCGGCTTTGCAAAAAGCCTGAAAAAGCTCTCTTTGTCTATGATCAAGCCAGCGCTCATCATACTGCGGAAATTGCTCCGGATTGGAAGCAATATTTTTTAAAAAATTTTCCGCTTCTTCAAGTTGTTCATTTTCCAAAGCATTTCTAAATTCAGCGGTATTTTTCATTGTCTCCTCCTTTTTTTCTTGGTCATTTGTGGGAAATTTTTCTTTAAACATAAAAATATATAAATCTTAACGCTTGGACCACTGCGGAGATTTTCTCGCCTTTTTCAGGCCCGGCTTTTTTCTCTCTTTCCTGCGGTCATCGCGGGTGATCCAGCCCTTGGCTTTTAAGGAAGAAAGTAGTTCTTCATCAAATTTAATCAAGGCGCGGGCAATACCCAACTTGGTTGCCTCGGCTTGGCCTTGGGGGCCTCCTCCTTTGGCCAAAACGGAAAAATTCAAATCCTTTAAATGACCGGTTAATTTCAGGGGCTGAAGCACGGTAGTTGCCCTGTCCTCGTCAAAATATTCCTCTAAATCCTTATTATTAACTTTTATAACCCCTTCTCCGCCCTGATACAACCTGACCTGAGAAACAGAAGTTTTTCTTCTACCCACAGCTAAAATAAATTCTCCTTGAAAATTATTTTTCTTGCTCTCTTGAGAAGCCGATTTTTTAGTTTTGGTCTCTGTTTTTTTCTTGGTAGCTGTTTCTTGCTTAGCCATAAAAAACTCTAAATTTTGAACATACCAAAATATATTCCAATGGCATATTCAGTTAATTATCTGATTATTAATCTTTTTAACATTTGTTTCCTTAACTTGTTGTCCGGAATCATGTTTCGAACCGCCTTTCTTAAAACTTCTTCAGGGTTTTTTTCCATTAAATCCTCTAATTTTCTCTCTTTTATCCCTCCGGGATAACCGGAATAATTATAATATTTTTTCTGCTCTCTCTTTTTGCCGGTAAATTTCAGGTGCTTCACATTCTTCACTTCCACTATTCCTCCCCGGTCCAGATGCGGAGTAAATTCCGGTTTATTTTTTCCGCGCAAAAACTCGGCGATCTGGGTGGCTAATCTGCCTACGCTATAATTACTGGCGTCAATTGTATATTTTTCCCTGTCCATACAAATACTTATTTTACTTATTTTACTTTTTATACTTATTTCGTTTCCTCCCTTTTCCATCAAACCCCCTCTTGATCTCCCCCTTGAAAAGGGGGAGAAAGAAACCGGTATTCTTGAAAAGGGGGAGAAAGACCGGAGGTTCCTCCCCTTTCCAAGGGGAGGTTAGGTGGGGTTTGGTCTCACTTTTTATACCTATTTCACCTTTACACTTATTTTAGCTTTTATACCTATTTCACTTATTTCACTTTTTATACTTATTTTACTTTTTATTTAAAGAGAGGTTAGGTGGGGTTTGGTCTCACTTTTTATACCTATTTCACCTTTACACTTATTTTAGCTTTTATACCTATTTCACTTATTTCACTTTTTATACTTATTTCACTTATTCTTATTTCTTACACTAACTCTATTTGTACCATTTGGGCGCCATCCCCGCTTCTGTACCCCAATCTTCTGATCCGGGTATATCCCCCCTCTCTTTCCTTATATTTCTCCCCCAAAACCTCCATTAGTTTTTTAACCGCTTTTTCCTGAGGAAGGGCGGAGATCAATTTCCTACGGGCGTTTAAATCTCCTTTTTTAGCCGCGGTTATCATTTTCTCCACCAAGGGCTTAACCGCCTTGGCTTTAGCTTCGGTGGTTTTCACTTTTTCATAAATTACAATACTGGCGGCCAAATTTCTAAGCATCATTTCTCTGGGTTTTTTACTTCTATCCAAAATTGTTCCTTTTTTCTTATGTCTCATATTTTTACTAATTACGAGTTCCTTGAACAGGAATCCCAAACGGTTATTT
Source organism: uncultured Gammaproteobacteria bacterium (assembly GCA_964644045.1). Taxonomy (GTDB): domain Bacteria; phylum Patescibacteriota; class Patescibacteriia; order Patescibacteriales; family JAGXOH01; genus JAIOTG01. Next base: position 11,801 of record CAZXUK010000017.1, on the reverse strand, counting down.
GAAATTTTATCAAAAAAAACACACGGGTTTCCAAATTTTTAAAAAATTATTTCTTTTCGCCGGTTGATTTTTTCTCTGCGCTTTTTTTGGTGGTGGTCTTTTTTTCCGCGGTTGCCTTTTTCTCTTTTTTTTCTTTTTTGCTTTCCTCACCCGTCTTGCTTTTGGCCTCTTTTTTATCTGTCTCTTTTTTATCTTTACCTAAATCCTGCAAAGAATTAAACTGCTCCACTAATATGTCCACCGATCTTTTAAAAGCTTCTTTGGGCTCCAAGGTTCCGTCGGTCGTAATATTTAAAATCAACTTGTCCCAATTGGTCATTTTTCCCACACGAACATTTTCCACATCTATTCCCACGGAGACAACCGGAGAAAAAACCGCATCCATTTCTATAAAACCGATATCCTGCTTGTCACTTTTTTTCTGTTCCACGGATTTGTAACCCCGTCCCGCATTTACCATAATTTCCATTTTTAAATTTCCGCCCACATCGGTAATATTGGCTAAAGTCAAATCCGGATTTATCACTTCCACCTTACTGTTCTTTTTTATGTCGGCGGCTTTTACTTCTTTCTTGCCGGTTACATCCAATTCCAGTTTAATGTCTTCTTCCTCCTCCCCCACGATCTTCAAACTTAATTTTTTCAAGTTCAAAATAATTTCCAAAACATCTTCCTTAATGTGGGGCAAAGAAGTAAATTCATGGCTCGCTCCTTTGATTTTTACTCCGGTAACCGCGGCTCCGGGCAAAGAAGAAAGCAAAACCCGGCGCAGGGAATTGCCTAAAGTCATACCATAGCCAGGATAAAAAGGTTCTACCGTAACAGTACCTTGATTGGGCTCCTTGCCCGCTTCATAGTTTATTTTGTTTGGCTTGGCTATGTTCTCCATAAAAAAATGAGTTAATTAATTAAATATTAAGAATAAAATTCAATAATCACTTGAGTGTTAATATCACCGGGCAACTCTTCTTCTCCGGGAGCATGCAAAACTTTTCCTTTTAATTCTTCTTTGTCCAAATTAAGCCAGCCCGGGATCTCCTGATTCTTTATTTTTTCAGCCGGATTTTTAAAAACTTTCTTGCGCTTACTCTCCTTTTTAACTTCAATAATATCGCCTTCCTTGATCTCATAAGAGGGAATATTAACCCGACGCCCGTTAACCAAAAAATGTCCGTGATTGACCAATTGTCTGGCCCTGTTCCGAGAAGGGGCGAATCCTAAACGAAAAACCACATTATCCAATCTGGATTCCAACAGCTGAAGAAAGTTTATGCCGGTTCTCCCCTGTTTGCGGGAAGCCCTTTCAAAGGTTAAACGAAATTGTTTTTCCATTAATCCGTATTGCTTTCGAGCTTTTTGTTTTTCAATCAGTTGCAACGCGTATTCACTTTTCTTTTGTTTTCCGCTCGTCTTGGGGCCATGAATACCCGGAGGATAATTTCTTTTTACAATAGCACATTTCGGAGAAAAACAACGCTCACCTTTAAGCATCAATTTTTCACCCGCTCTTCTACATTGTTTACATTTTGGTTCTAAATTTTTTCCCATATATATTTTACAAATTGGAATTAACTTATTCTAAAATTATACTCGGCGCGGCTTTCGGGGCCGGCAACCATTATGCGGAATCGGGGTAGTGTCTTTAATGGAATCAATAAAAATTCCTTGAGCGTTCAAAGTCCTGATGGCCGACTCTCTGCCCATGCCCACTCCTTTAACAAAAACGCTGGCCTCTTTAAAGCCATACTCCTGCTTGGCTTTCATGCTGGCTATCTTGGTTATAATCTGAGCGGCATAAGGAGTTGATTTTTTCGGTCCCTTAAAACCGGCGACTCCGGCGCTGGCCCAGGAAATAACCTCGCCCTTTCTATCGGCAAAAGTTACAATGGTATTATTATAAGTGGCTTTGATATAAACTTGACCCGATTCCACCTTTTCTTTGGTTTTCTTTTTCTTTTTTTTGCGTACCACTTTCTTGCTCTTCTTGTTTTTTTTCTCTTTCTCGGCCTTGTTCTTCTCTAACTTTTTTTTAATATCTTCGGGCAAATCATCATCCTCTTCCGTCTTTGATTCCTTTTTTTCCTCCTCGTCTTGAAAACTAAAAGCGGAATTGTCTTCCGTGTCTTCCGTACCCTTTTTTTCCGTTTGAGCAGGATCTTCTTTAACCTCGGCTTTTTCTTCCTTGTTCTCTTCCTTGTTCTCTTCCTTGTTCTCTTTCCCGGACTCTTCTTTGCCGGTTGATTGTTTTTTCTTATCTTCTTGACTCATAAAATTAAAAAATCTTTATTTAAAATTATCTATTGCGCCGTCTGGCGGTGCGACTATTATTTTTGGTTTTTTGGCCCCTGGACGGCAGGCCCTTGGAGTGTCTTTCTCCTCGATAACAACCGATTTCTTTCAAACGTTTGATGTTGCCTTTAACTTCTCGACGCAGATCACCTTCCACCATATATTCTTTTTCAATCACTCCCCGTAATTTGTTTATTTCCTCATCCACTAATTTTTTCACCCTTTTATCTTTATCTATTCCGGCTTTATCCAAAATTTCTCCGGCTCGAGATCGGCCTATACCAAAAATATAAGTTAAAGAAATTTCCACTCTTTTATCATCGGGGATAGTAACTCCCGCAATTCTTACTGCCATATTTTATTTATCTTAAAATACTAATTAATAAAATTACCCTTGCCTTTGCTTGTGCCTGGGGTTTTTACAGATTACTCTAACTCTGCCCTTGCGCCTGACCACCTTACAATCCCGACAGATCTTTTTTACGCTGGCTCTAACTTTCATAAAAATATAAATGCGAATTACATCCGTCATAAAAAGAAACGAATTCGCATTATTTAAAAAACCTTATTGCTTACTGTTTTATAATCTATAAGTTATTCTTCCCCGGCTTAGGTCATACGGACTCATTTGCACTTTAACGCGATCTCCCAGCAACAATTTTATTTTATTCATTCTCATCTTGCCGGATAAATGAGCCAAAACCTCATGACCATTATCCAATAAAACTTTAAAAGTGGTGGAGGGCATTAATTCTATTACCTCCCCCTCCATCTCAATAAAATCCTTGGAGCCGGCCGGCGAATTTTGCTCTTCTTTTTGGTTCATTAACACAAAAAATTTGGTAAAGTAAAATATTCGTATTTTAAACGAAAAACTTTACCAACTTGGTTTAATTTATTTTTTTCTTTTTTTAAGATAAAAAAATTATATATCTAAATCTTATGCCTGTCAAGAGTTAAACCGCCTTAATTTCAAAGAAATGTGGATTTTGATATATATTTAAATCTATATTTCTTTATTCCAAGACCGCCTTGATCCTTCTGACGCCGGCACTGCTGGATTTCTCTTTCTTGATCTTGAAACGCCCCAAATTCCCGGTTCTTTCCACATGCGGGCCTCCGCAAAGCTCAAAAGAAAAAACTTGATCGTCTTCGCCGATTTTATAGACTTTTACTTTTTCCCCGTATTTTTCTTCAAAAGTGGCCACCGCTCCTTTTTCTCGGGCCTCTTTAAAACTCATTTCTTCACAGGTTACGGGCAGATCTTTTTCTATGGCTTCGTTGACCAGATCCTCCACTTTTTGTTTTTCTTCCTCGCTTAATTTTTCCGAATGAGAAAAATCAAACCTCAAGCGTTCTCCGGTGATATTGCTTCCTTTTTGATAAACATGATCTCCCAGCACTTGGCGCAGGGCGGCCAAAAGCAGATGAGCGGCGGTGTGCAATTTAGTGGTCTTCTCGCCTTGATCGGCCAAACCGCCCTTGAATTTACCGGCACTGGCGGTGCGGGACAACTCCTGGTGTTTTTTAAATTCTTTATTAAAACTTTCAAAATCAACTTCCATGCCTTTCTCTTCCGCTATTTCAGCGGTAAGTTCAATGGGGAAACCGTAAGTGGCAAACAATTTAAAAGCTATTTCCCCCGGCAACTTTTTCGGCGCATTTTTTTCTTTCTCTTTCAAATCCTCGTATCCGGACCAGCCTGAAGCAATTTTATACCATTTATTAAACTCTTTTAATCCCTTCTCCAGGGTTTTGGCGAATTTGTCCTGCTCTTCTTTTATATTCTTTAAAACAAATTGGGAATTATCATTAACTTCCGGATAAATTTCCTTATAATCCTTTATAATTATTTTACCGATCTCAAGCAACCAGGGGTCACCGGGGGCAATGCCCAACTGCCGGCCGTAACGAGCGGCCCGCCTGAGAAGTCGCCGGACAATATATCCTTGATCGGTATTGGAGGGGGCAATGCCTTTGGGGTCGCCCATAATAAAAGTGGCCGCTTTTAAATGATCGGCTATTACTTCAAAGGCCCTTATATTATCCTGATACTTCTTGCCTCCGGAAAGAGAAGAGATCTTATCCAAAACATTCTGAAAAAGATCGGTTTCATAAACATTGGTTTTGCCCTGCACTACCATGGCCAGCCTCTCCAGCCCTCCGCCGAAGTCCACATTTTTCTGCTGTAATTTCTCAAAACCCTCCGAGGTTTTTTTATATTCTATAAACACGCTATTACCTATTTCAATAAAGCGTCCGCAGTCGCAATTAATATGGCAGGGCTTATTTCGCCAAGGAGATTTTTCGTGCCTGCCCAAATCCGCACCCAAATCATAAAAAACCTCGCTGTCCGGACCTCCTATCTCGCCCACGGGCATATCAGCCGGCTTGCCGGCTCTGGACCACCAATTTTTGGACTCTCCGTAATAAAAAATCCTCCCTTCGGACAGTCCTTTTTTTTCGGCTCCGTCCACAACTTTGGCCTCGATCCCCTGCTCGGCAAAGATCTCTTGCCAGATCCGCACCGACTCCTCGTCCCGGGGTACGCCTATTTCCTCATTGCCCCCGAAAACGGAAATATATAAACGATCAGGGTCCAGGCCCAACTCCCGAGTTAAAAACCGGAAAAACCAATTTAATTGCTCTTTTTTAAAATAATCTCCCAAAGACCAATTCCCCAGCATTTCAAAAAAAGTATTATGCCGATTATCCCCCACTTCTTCAATATCCTCGGCCCGAAAACATTTCTGCGAATTGCAAAGCCGGCTGCCTTGAGGGTGTTTCTCACCCAAAAGATAAGGCACCAAAGGCTGCATTCCCGAGCCGGTAAAAAGGGTGGAAGAATCTTCCGCCGGAATTAAAGACGCACTGGGAATCCGGGCGTGTTTTTGCGACTTAAAAAAGTCAAAGTATTTTTGTCTTACTTCTTGAGAATTCATATCCGAATTTTTTATCAAAACATTAAAATTTTGTCCAGTTTATTTCAATTTTTCTTTTACTTTTTCAACAACATCCTTAATCTCCCAGTTGGACTTAACCAAATAATCAAAAACCCCGAGTTCCATGGCTTTATTAACATCAGAGGTGTCAGCCAAATTAGTTAAAAGAATAACCGGCATCTCTTTGCCAAAATCTTGTTTTCTTAATTTTTTAAGCATAGTCATACCGTCCATAACCGGCATTACAATATCCAATAAAATCAAGTCCGGTTTTTTTTCTTGGGTTAATTTAAGGCCATCTTCTCCGTTTGTCGCTTCCAAGACTGAAAAACCTTCATTCTTAAACTTCTTTTTCAGGGTCAATTTTAAGGGCTCTTCATCTTCCACAATTAAAATTTTCTTTTTGTTGGACATAAAAATACATTTAATTGTTTTTATTTTATCACAAGCCAAAAAATAAAAAAACCCCCGGAAAAATAAATTCTCCGGGGTGGTGTGTTCTTTTAACTCTCCTGGATGCAGGAGTAGAACTTCTCCAAGAGAAATTCTATCCTGCTACTCCCCCTTAGGAAAATAAGGGGAAAAAAAAGGAAGAACCATTTAGGGGTGTAAGCAATATCCCCTAATGGGCTTCCCGGGACACAAATATAGTAAAATCCGGAAAGCATGTAAATAGCCAGGGTTATAAGGGATAAGTATCCCAAAATCAACCCGGCCAAAATTACCACATCCATTGCCTCCACCCGGGACGAAGGATCCCTGGGTTTACAGTTCTTAGCCATCTTTGCCTCCTCTTTTTTTGAATTTTATTAAAAAAGAACTTTTTTAAGTTAAATTAATAATAACATATAAATCCTTAAATGTCAACGCCAAAAAAACAAAAGAGCCCCTCTTACCTAAAAGATAAAAGGGGCGGAAAAATATTAAAAACCTTAAATTTTAATCATAGCTTACCCCCGCCCGGACAAAGGCGGAAGCAATCTTTTCCCTGGTCTCTTTTTCCTCGGTCGGGCCGACCACGGCGTAGCGGATATAAGGACCGAAATGAACTCCCATGACTCCGGTTTTCTCAATCATCAAATAATTGAACTCCTCTCCGCTTCCGATCTTTTGGCCAAAAGCGCGGGTAGGCGCCTTCCAAAGGGTAAAAAAACCGGCTCCGGGATAGACCGCTTCTTCCATTCCGCAATCCCAAAGAGTTTCCATTAAGTCCATGGCGCGCTGATAATATCTTTCAGCCACCTCTTCCACGCTTTCGCGGTCATAATCCAGGCAATACATCACCCCGCAAGGAGCCGGAGCAAAGGGTCCGCTATCTGTGTTGCCCTTGACCGTGGCAATATCTCCCACAAAATCCGGAGAACCGGCTATGGCTCCAATCCGCCAGCCGGTGCCATTGCCAATCACCTTGGAAGCGGAGAAGGCCTCGGCCCAGGAAAGCTTCGAATAAGCGGGAGCGACCGAACTTAAAAGGCAGACTTCGGTTGTATAGGCCAAAAGCGAATACGCGGCATCATTGAAGATACGAATCCCTTTTTCCGCGCAATATCCGCATAAATTCTCCCAAAATGCCTTGGTGGCTATGGCTCCGCTGGGATTGTGAGGATAATTGATGTGTAAAAGATCAACATCCTCGGGAATATCCTCTACGGAAAACAAAAAGCCGTTTTCCGCATTTGTGGGCAGCTCATAATTTTTCACCCCCAGATAATCGCACCAGGTTTTGGGCGTGGGATAACCGGGGTTAGTGGTGGTGGCCACCGCTAAATCGGAGTTATTGGTGGAATCACAAGCCATAATCACCAAACCCAACATGGGTTTTATGCCCGGAATGGGCAGAAACTCATAAGGATAAGCGGGGGAAAGCTCTCCATGGGCGCGAACAAACCTCTCGGCAAAATCCGGAATTCCGGGAGTGCCGTTATCTTGATACTCGTGCATGGCTTCTTCATGGCTTAAAACCGCTTGGGCGGCTCCAATTCGGGCCGCCTGCAGGGCCGGTCCCTGGGGCTGGCCGATGGACATATTTACAATTTCAATTCCCCGGGATTCCGCCTCAGCTCTTTTGGCCTTAATTTCTTGGAAAAGATTTTTACCCCCTGGGGGCAACCAAGATTTCTGCATGATAAATCTCCTTTCAAAAAACGATTTTTTTGGGTTCAAAATTCAGTGTGGCCACATAATCTTCATGAGTCTGTGCCCGGCGGATCAACTCCACTTCTCCGCCTTCCCGGAACATTAATTCCTTGGGGCGCAGGCGGGCGTTGTAGTTAAAACCCATGGCGTGTCCGTGGGCTCCGCAATCCTGAATAACCAACAAATCTCCTTCTTTAATGGGCGGGAGTTCCCTGTCCCGGGCAAACTGATCGCAGTTTTCGCATAAAGAGCCCACCACATTCACCGCTTCGCGCTCGGGGTGATCTTCTTTATCGAAAACTTCGATGTGGTGATAGCCTCCGTCCGGCCAATACATACCCGGCCGCATTAAATCGGCCATGGTGGCATCCACACCGCGCCATTCCTTATAGGTATGTTTCTGATTCAGACACTTGGTAACCAAAACCCCGTGCGGGCCGGCCATATAACGGCCGCTTTCCAGAAAAAGTTTGGGTAGATAACCCTGATTCTGCCGAAAATTATCCAAATGATAATAAATTTCCTCTGCCATTTTCTCCAAAGGAATTTCCTGCTGACCCGGCTCATAAGCAACACCCAAACCGCCGCCCATATTCATAAATTCAAACTTGATCCCCAGTTCTCCGGAGATCATCTCCATAAGCTCGCAGAGCATGCGCACCGTCTCCACCATATACTCATAGTTAAGCTCATTGGAGCAGATCATGGTGTGAATCCCGAAACGACGCGCTCCCTTTTCCCGGGCCAAGCGATAGGCATCCACGATCTGGTCATGGGAAACTCCGTATTTGGCTTCCACCGGATTACCGATAATTTCGTTCCCGCTTCTTCTTTCTCCGGGGTTGTAGCGAAAACAAATCAACTCCGGAAAATGAGGCACCTTGTCAATCAGGGTAATGTCATCCAGATTAAGGATGCATCCCCCCATCTTCTCCGCTTCCCGAAATTCCGCCGAGGAGGTATTATTGGAAGTAAACATAATATCTTCCGGCCGAGTCTCCAGATCCCGGGCCAGACGAAGCTCGGGAGTGGAACTGCAATCAAAACCGAAACCGAAATCCTGAAAAATTTCCATAACACGAGGGTTGGGATTGGCCTTAACAGCGAAAAACTCCTGAAATTCCACTCCGGGAAAATCAAAAGCGGACAACAGGCGCCGGCAAGTATCTTTTATGCCGGTCTCGTCGTAGATGTAGAAAGGAGTACTGAAATATCCGGCGATATCCGGCAAAATCGGATACAACCTTTCTTTAAAACTCACGGGCATGGGCATAAGCCACCTCCTTTTCAATTTAAGGTTTAAATTTTAAAAGAACAACTAACAACTAATTAAAATAACAATACTTTTCCGATAAGTCAATTTAAACTAAGTCCTTTTTTTGAATTTGACAGAAAAGACCGGTTCATATTGGGTATTATTCTGATCGGATATCTCCACTTTCTCTCCTTGGCTGATTTTATTCAAAACCAAATCACTCATAATCTGCCGATCATTTTCCAGATCCGCCTTAAGAGTATCCAATTTATCCAACTCCTTGCTAAAATCTTCTTTGATGTTCTCCTCTTGTTTCTTCTTCTCCTCCTTAAGCTCTTTTAATTTTTCCGAAATCTTTTGATATTTTTCCGAATTGGCCAAAGCGTCTTTGTACATATCCCGGATTTTTTTCTGTTCCTTTTTGGTTTCCTGAATACGATTGAAAACTTCTTGAATTTTTTTACTCATAAAAACATAAAACCCCTGCTTCTTAAAAAACAAGGGATGGTTTAATAATAATTATAAAGTATGGTAACACAAAACAAAAAGCCCGCCAAATCAATTAACAAAATCAATATACTCCTTATCAATAAAAGCTATAAACGGACTGGGGCTTAAGGGACGGTTATAGTGGTCAAACCGGCTGTAGCTTAAAAAAATCTTTTTGCGCGCCCGGGTTAAACTGACATAAAACAATCTTTTTTCCTCTTCCGGGTCAGAAGATTGATTGCGAATGGGAAACTTATAATCATTTACCCCGACAATAAAAATATAATCAAACTCCAAGCCCTTAACTTGATGTGGAGTAACCACCGGCACCTCTCCTTTTTCCAAGGCCAAGAAATCCACGCCCTTATTAAAAGAGGCGTAATGGATCAGCTCCTTGGTCATAACCTCCGGGGGCTTTTGAGGATCATCTTTTTCCGCGAATAAATTCTTAAGCTGAGCAAAGGAATTAAATCTCTCTTCTTTCTTCTCGTCTTCGGCATAATAATCCCGAAGCCCCGACTCCTCCCAAATATGAACCAAGACCTCGGGAGGCCTTTTTTCCTTGATCACTTTCTGCCAAGAGTTTATCAAATTGGCTAATTTAATAAATTTGGCTGAATGCTTGGCGAATAACTCGGCCCTTTCCTTTCTATAAGGAACAAGTTTGTCCACCAAAATACCTAACAGGTCCACAGTGGCCCAAACATCGTCCCTGGCATCATGAGTGGCCTGGGCCAAGCCCAAATTTTGAGCTAAAGTAGTTAACTTATAATTAGGAAATTCCAATAAACGCCGGGAGAGATCCAAGGTATCGTAATATTCTTTAAAATTGAACTTAACATCCGATCTTTTGCCGTTTTCTTCTATTACGGAAAGATCAAAAATAATATTGTGCCCCACTACTATATCTTCGTTTATAAATTCCCTTAATTCTTCCAAAACCTTTTTAGGGTCCCTGCCTTTCTCTTTTAAAAATTCATCGGTTAAGCCGTGAACTTCATAAGAACTTCCCACGGGAATCGTGTTTTTCAGATAAAAGTGAAACTCTTGTTTTTTTTCTCCGGCCACTACTTCAGTGGCATAGATCTGGATAATCTCATCCTCTAAAACATTGGTCCCCGTGGTTTCGGTATCCAAGACCACAATCCTGCCCTCCTGCCATTGTTTGATCAAATTCTCAAAGGGTTCACGGAAATTATAGCTGGCAAAATTCAAAAAATCGGAAACCTTAAGCCCCCGACTCCCGCCTTTTTTTCTTATTTCCTTGATTGTGGCCGGGCCGATATTGCGGGCCGGTCTCTTGATTATCCGATAAGCGCTTTCCAGATCAAAACGATTAAAAACTATTTTTAGATAAGCATAAAGATCTTTTATTTCTTGTTTGCGAAAAAACTCATATTTATCCACGGTTATATGACTGATTCCTTTCCTGCCGAATATCTCGGAAATATGTTTGATCAAAAAATTGGTTCGGGCCAAGACCGCGATCCTGGCTTCCGGTTCTTTTTCTCTGATCTCCTTTAAATTGGTAACTGTCCAATCCACCTCTTCTTCCAAGCCATAACCGCCAAAAACACTGATACATTTTTTTTCTTCTTCGCGTTTATCCTCTTTTTGGTGTATAGAATCAATATTTTTGGTAACCGGTTGAGAAAAACTTTTCAAGAAAGATTTAACCGCCTCCAAAATATTTTTATTAAAACGATAATTGGTCTCCAAATGGAACTCCTTACACTCGGGAAAATGATGTTTAATTAAGTTACTTATAAAAAAAGGACGGGAACCGCGCCAAGAATAAATAGTTTGATCCAAGTCTCCGATAAAAGCTACATTGCCATGGCTTTTGGCCAGTTCTTTAACCACTAAATATTCAGACAAATGAGTGTCCTGGAATTCGTCCACTTGAATAAATTTGAATTGTTCCGACCATTTTTTGCGCACTTTTTTATTTGTACACAAAATTTGAACAGTTAAAAAAACCAACTCGTCAAAATCCAGTCCGTTTTGCTCTTCCAGCGCCCGGCGGTATTCTTTCCCGATCTTGATCAAAGTCTCCTCCAGCTCGTAATCAGTTACCTGGCAACCGATCTCTTTTTCCAGTTTATTGAGTCGATAATCATACAATTTTTTTAATAAATCATTTAAATAGCGAGTTTTATTAAAAGCTTCCTCCGAATTAAAATTATATTCGGGGTATTTATCCAAAACTCCTTCCAGGATCTCTACTCTCTCGGTTTCATCAAAAATAATAAAGTCCGTTGCCACTCCGGCCGACTCGGCCTCGGCCCGAACAAAATAGGCGCAAAAACCGTGAAAAGTTTTAATGGTTAAATTATTAAGGATTTCCGGGGAAGAAACCCTTTCTTTGAGCTTGGATCGCATCTCTTCCGTGGCTCTGTTGGTAAAAGTTAAACATAAAATTTCTTCCGGCTTTATTCCCGAATCCAGGGCCTCGACAACTCTTTCGGTTAAAATGGTGGTCTTGCCGGTTCCCACCGGAGCGGAAATTATATTAACACCTTTCACCCTATCTATAATTTTTTGTTGAAGTTTATTAAATTGCATTTTAAAAATATATAACAAGATAAATAAAAAGTAAAATAAGTAAGACCAAACCCCACCTAACCTCCGCTTAAATAAAAAGTAAAATAGGTATAAAAAGTAAAATAAGTGTAAAGGTGAAATAGGTA
>CAZXUK010000016.1:0-22854 GCA_964644045.1 uncultured Gammaproteobacteria bacterium | reverse complement strand
GGTAGCGGGCAGGATAGAAACCGCCGGCGTTGTAGCCGGCGGTAGTTCATTTTGATTATTCCTCAAATTCGTATTTAAAAACAGAGTTGCCGGCCAGAAAATAAATAATATTATTTTCTTCATCCACCCGGAAATCTTTTAAATCTGTAAAGGAAGGGCTTTGGTATTGTTTTTGAAATTCTCCCTGTTTGTTAAAGACCAAAAGTCTTTTTTGGGCGGGCTCTAAAATATAAATATAGCCCTTGTTTATTTCCGGGGAAACTTGGATCTTGGTTGCTTCTTTTAAAGGAGGATAAGGTTTCTCCGGCTTAAATTCTTCTTGTCTGCCTTTGAGATATTTTTTTATTTCTCGGTTTTTTAAAATATAAATATACCCGTCTATGGCCAGATCTTGTGCAGAGTCCAGATTAACCTCGTCCTTGAGCCAGTTTTGCCCGTTTTTTAGGCCGGCGGAAGGGTTGCTGTGTTTGTAGATTTGATTGTTTACGCTGTCTAAAAGATAGATATTGCCGGCAAATTCGGCCATACTTTTTATTTGGGAGTTTTCGGGTAAATTAACTTTGATATTTTTGAATTCTTCCGTTTCCGTGTTGTAAGTGGTGGCTTGTGGAGAATCGAAATAGTAGATAATTTCATCGGTTTTGACCGGCAAAGACAGTTTTTTCATTTTGGTGGCGCTCAAACCCTTTAAAGAATTGTTTTCTAAATTCAGCTTGTGTATTTGGGAGCTTTTATTGTCGCCCAAATAGAGCTCATTATTTGACCGGATAAGATTTTCAGAAATAGCATTACTGGGTGCTAAATTTTTTACAAGTTCCAGATCTTCCGTCAAGAGAACCAAATGCATTACTTCTTTTTCCTGTTTTTCGTGAGCAGTATTTAGTTTTTGGTATTTTTTTGTTTCCAGGGAGTATTCCCGGATTTGTTTTTGTAAAGTATTTAATTTTTCTTCATTGTTTTTTATTAGTTTCTGGGCATCTTTTTCATTACTATAAAGGAGATTGGCCTCGATTTTGTTTTGATTTTTTTCAATAGAATTGATCAGTTCTTGAACGGATTTTAGAGCTTTTTCTTTTTTATTTTTTTCCACATAAAGAGAGGTGCTGAAAGCGAAAGCTCCCAATAAAATTATAACCACCAACAAGGTTAGTTTGCTTTTTAAATTTAAGCCGGCCAGGAATTTTAGAAAGGAAATGAATTTATTTTTTAAGAAACCGGGTAGATATTTAATTTTAAGCAGTAGTTGTTTTATATTGTCGGTGCTGCTAAAAAATTTGATTATATAAAAAAATATACTTATTAATCCCAAGAGGCCGGTTTTGAAAATTTCCATTATTTTGCTTCCGGACCAAAAGTTGGATTTTTTTTGAAAAAACACTTTTTCTTTTAGTTGAAGCGGCTTTTTTTCCGGAGAAGTGGATATGTTGTCGGAAGAATTAAGCTCTTGAGAGCCCGAAGATTTTTTTGAGGCGAGCGGGGATATTTTTTTCAGTCGAGAGACACCGGCCAAGCCCCAGTTCTTTATTTTAGTTAAGTTGATTATTCCGGCCGGTTTTAAAATTTCCTCTGTTTTTCTTCTGGTCTGGTTAAGATCCAGGACTTCATTCGTCCGCGTCTCTTCTTCCGGGGTTGAGGCGGTTTGTTGACCGGAAGTGTTTTTTATGATCAAACCCAAGAATAAAGCATTGACATTGAGCTGTTTTAGAATGTTTTCGATGTGTTGAGCCGCGCCCGCCGGCGGAAGCTTGGTAACAATATCTATTATTTGTTTTTCTGATAGATATTCTTTTAGGGCCTCATTGGTCAGAAAATAATATCCATCCTCGGGCAGGGATCCGCTAATTACATCGGAAAAAAGCTTAAAAAGATTGGTGGATTGGGTCTGTTTTTTTTGATTGTCCCCGATGTCGCTTAAGAAATATCGATCTCTTGAAGAGTCTTGGCGAGTTTGGGGATAAATCAACAAATTTTTATTTTTACCCACTGAAGAGAAATAAAGCTCAGAGCCGTAGATTACCCCGACGGTTATATTCAGGGCATAAGGACTTATTTTTATCTTCTCTTGGTTTAGAAATTCTATGAGATCTTTATTAACCTTGGTTAGGGTTGTTTCAAAAATGTGTTCAACCGTAACGGACTCCAATTTTTCCCTTAATAATATTTTTTCATTTTGATAATAATTATAATTAAGATTGTCCACTAAAAAATTAGCGACTTTCAGTGCCTTGCTTTTCGAAGATTCTATCTCCAGAAGAACAAACAATCTTCCGGCCAAGGAATCCTTGTGTTCATCGGGTTGGGCTATAAAGACCTCTCCCGCATTGTTGTTTTTCTGCCCGGAGCTAACAAATATATTTGAAATTTTATAAGCCATATTCAAAAAATATTTATATCCCAAAATAACTCGAATTTTGTTCTCGGGGGTTTTGTTTATTTGACTATTTATGTACTTTTATTATATTATAGAAATAATTGAAAGGCAAATTTTAAAGGCCTTTTTTATAAATTTAATTTATTAATATGTTGGAAAGACTTTTCGGATCCCGAGCGCGAGCAAAAATTTTAAAGTTTTTTTTATTTAATACCGAAAACAGATATTATATCAGGCAAGTGGCCCGCCATTTGGAGTTACAGGTCAATTCCGCCCGTAGAGAGCTAAACAATTTAAAAGATTTAGGGCTTCTTATTTCCGGAGAGGAAAAAAAAGAGGCGGGAAAGAAAAAAAATAAAGAACAGGAAAAATATTTTCAAGTGAACAAAAATTTTGTTCTCTTTGAGGAACTCAGGGCTTTAATTGTAAAAGCGCAAATTTTATATCAAAAAGATTTTGTGACTGATTTGAAAAAAACCGGTTACATTAAATTAGTGGTTTTAACCGGATTGTTTGTAAACAACCCTCATTCTCCCATTGATCTTTTAATAGTGGGGCGGATCAATAAGGCAAATTTAAAGAAAATTATTGCTTCCCTGGAAAAGAATTTGGGCCGGGAAGTTAACTACACTTTTATGAATAATTCCGAATTCAAGTATCGGCGGGAGATTACCGATGTCTTTTTATATAATATTTTAGAGAATAAAAAGATTGTGGTTTTGGACGAATTAGGAGTGACCTAAAAAAAAATGAAAACCCCCAAGATAAGGAAAATAAAGTCAATTTCTATTGACTTTTTTTTGTTTTTATGTTAAACTTTATAAGCTTTTAAACAGTAAAATGATTTATATGGATTTAGTGACTTTTTGGAAATTATTCAAAAAAAGAAAGAAAGCGGTTTTTTTCTTTGTTATCGCCTTTTTGGCTATAGCTGTAATTTTGGTTGTTACCCAAACTTTTAAATACGGCTCTTCTTCTCGTCTCTTGATTAGTCAAAGTTTTTCTCCCAATACTGACGCTTATAGTATTTCCCGGACTAATGATTATTTGGGCAATTTATTTGCTCAAGTAGTGGACTCCAATTCTTTTTATGAAGATGTGTTAGAGACCGGTTTTAATGTGGATAAAGAATATTTTACCCAAGAGAAAAATTTTTCCCGCTTAATGGACAAGTGGCAGGATACGGTTAAAGTTAATCCTTCCCGGGACGGAAGCGGAATTATAGGAGTTAAGGTTTATCATCCGGACAAAGAGCAGGTTAGGCAGATTTCCGAAGCTGTAAATTATGTTATTAGAACTCAGAATCAGGATTACCACGGTTTGGGAGATCAAGTTTTTGTGCGTGTCATTGACAGGCCGTCTGTTTCCACTTATCCGGTTAAACCCAATATTTTTTTGATATTCCCTTTGGCTCTTCTTTTGGGCTTGGCTGTGTCTTTGCTGTATGTTTATTTTATACCTGAAAAAGAAGAGGAAAAGGAAGAAGAGATGGAAAATAAAGAAGAGAAAAAGAAAAATAAGGAAGACGAGGAAGTTAAGGAAGAAGATAGAAAAGCGGAAGAGTCTAAATCCGGCTGGTTTGCTCCGGAAGACAAGCGAGAGTCTGAAGTGTTTTTTCAGGACGGCAGAGAGGAATAAATCCGGATTTTTAGTTTTAGGTATTGACTTTTTTTGAATAATTTGTTATAGTGTTGTGTTTGTTAATATACAAATGTGTGTTCTTTGAAATTTGCGAGGGAAGAGTCCTTGCAAAAATATCAACACCGCAAAAAAGAGGAGGAAGAGATGAGAAAGATGATGATCGTCGCCATGATCATGGCGACAACGATGGTTATGGTTACCGCCACTGCTGTGGCCGGTGAGGAATGTGTTCGGGTCAATGTTGACCCGGAAGCACAGACCGTGATTTTCCACAACTATGAAGCCGGCTTCCCGGGCGCGGACAACATCTACGATGTTGTCGCGGTGTCCGAGAGAACGGGCTGGTCTCCCAAACGAGGTATTGGTCTGGGAGAACATGGCCGTGACGCCATGTCCCTGAACATGAAGCCCCTGCTTTATAAAGAGGGGACGACCAGGTTCAACTTAGTGGCCATCACGGAATCGGGGGAAAAGATTTGGTTCATGGTGGATAAACTCTGTTTCAATGGATACAGATCCCTGGTCCATGAGACAGACTCCCCCGATTATGAACCGGCTAACGGGGACCAGGTCATGGCCCTGGAAGCTGGAGGAAAATTTTTTTCCGAGTGGAAGGTAAAGTATAGGAATTAAATTTCCTTTCACTCCGACCAAGTCAAGGTGGAAAATGTTTTTATAAAAAAAACATTTTCCCCTTGACTTTTTTTTATTTTTATGATATTTTAAAATGATTTTCCAGAACTTTAAAAACCAAAAAAATAAAAAAGAGGAGGATGACATGGAAAGAAAAACAGGGAAAAGAATAATTACAGCTTTTTTTATTGTTGCAATTATTGCTTTGTTGTTTTTTCTTCTGTTTGTACTATTAACAGGGGAAAAAGAGGAAAAAGTGGTCTCAAGTCCGGGTGATTTTGTGGGTGTTGAGCTCACAAAAGACAAGGAAGGGGAGAAAGGAAAAATTTATTTTTCCAATCTTTCCGAGGGTTTTTCCAGAGAACCCCAATATGTAGTACTGGTCAGTGAGAAAACTGGCTGGTACCCCCCACGGGATGGGGTCCAACTTCAAAAAACAGGGGACGGAAAATATTTCGTTTCCCTGGAAAAGTTCACCTTCAAGGAGGGGACCACCAGATTTAATTTGGTAGGTTTCTATAAAAGCGGATATGAGTGGTTTCAGACAGCCGCTTTATCCCCTCAAGTGAGGGAAAAGATGGAAAAAATTACCCATGCTCCCGATTTTAGAGGAGCGGACGGTGATATCGTCATGGTTCTGGAAAATGAGAGTCAGTTTCTGGAAGGGGACACAGTTCCCTACAGAAGGTGATTTGCTTCAAGTCAAGGCGGGAAATGCTTTTTAAAAAAGCATTTCTCCCTTGACTTTTTTTTATTTTTATGATATTTTAAAAAAGAGTAAAAACAGAGAAATTATGCCTACTTTAAATAATTTTTTGGAAAAATATCATATTAATTTCGCCAAGTTAGGGGGGCTTTTTTTTATTGCTTTAGCGTCTTTTTTAGACCTTTTCTTTTTTGATTTCCTGAATTTTTATATCCCTTTGGCCTTGCTGGTGGTTTTTGTGGCTTATCTTTTCAAGGACAAGCTTTGGATTTTATTGATTCTAACTCCGCCTTCTTTGCTTTTGGGTAATTTTTTGTATTTTGAGATAACCCATAACTGGATTTATGAGGCCAATTTGGCCGAGATTTTTATTTTAGTCTCAGCCGCGGTCTTGCTTTGGGAGAAAATATTTAATCCCGGTAAAATTAAGCTTAAAACCGATAAGATTTTATGGGCTTTGAGCGCGTATCTTTTCCTGGCTTTGCTTTCTTATTTTTGGATCTTGGATTTCCGTTTGTTTGTTTACGGGCTTAAGTTGATTATTTTGTTTTTGTTGGCTTATTTTGCCTCCCTGAATTATTTAAAGGATTTTTATAGGATCAAGTTGTTTTTATACAGTTTGGCTTTTACCGCTTTGGCTATTTCGATTCAGATCTTTTATAAATTTTTTCAACTCGGGCTTTCTCTGGATTTTTTCCTTAACCGTAATGAGATCTTGATTTCCTTGGGCCCTATTGCCACTTCAGTGGCTGTTTTGGTTATGATCCTGCCGGCCCTTTTGGGGCTTTATTTCTGGGAGAGTGGCAGGGCCAAGCCCTTTATTTTATTAATATTTTTATTAGGAGTTTTGGCGGTTTTTATGTCTTTGGGAAAAGCGGCCGCTCTCAGTCTTTTCCTGGCTTTAGTGTTTTTATTTTATAAATTTAAGAGCAAGAGATTGGTTTTTTCTTTATTCACCTTCTTGTTTTTACTTTTGGCTTTTATTTTTTTTCAATCTTTTTGGGAGGGTTTGCTTTTCCGCTTAAGCCGGGTATTTGTGGATGTAAGCAGTCAGTTTCGCTTTCAAGAGCTTCAGACCTGCCTAAACATTGTTAAAAATCATTTTTTAACCGGAGTGGGGGCGGGTCAGCAAATAATTTATTACTCCCGTTATTTGTTCCCGGGCTATGAGCAGCTGGTTAATAATTTTTTCTTGCAAGCCTTGATAGATTTGGGAGTTTTGGGCTTGGGCTTGGTTTTGTTTATAGTAGTAAGCATATTTAGAAAGGCGCGGGAGCTGGGCGGAAAAATAGGGAGTAGTTATAGGCCTTTGTTCTGGGGGATGTTAGCTTCCTTAATAGCGGTGTTTTTAAACGGACAAGTGGAGGTAACTTTGTTCGCCCTGCCTTACGGAATTATTTTTTGGTTATTTTTGGGCGGTTTTATTAATTTAGAAAAAAATAAATATGAAAATAAGTATAATTACAATTAATTATAAAACTCCGGAAACTACTGCGCAGGCGCTGGAGAAAGCCTGTCGGGTTTTGGACGGAAATTTGGCCGAAGTTATTTTAATAGACAATAACTCCGCTGATGGTAGCCGGGAATATTTAGAGGAAAAATTCGGCGGTCGAGAAGAAGTTAAGCTTATTTTTAATTCCCAAAATTTGGGTTTTGCCGGGGCGGTTAATCAGGGAATAAATTCCGCTTCCGGGGATTATGTTTTACTTCTCAATTCAGACGTGTTTTTAGATAAGAGTTTTTTGAAGCTTTTAGAATATGCGCGCAAACATCCGGAAGCCGGAATACTGGCTCCGCAAATGCGTTACCCTGATAGTAAGCTCCAATACAGTTTTGGTCGCACCCCCACTCTCTTAAATGAATTTTTCCGACTCTTTTGGCTTTATAGATTTCTGCCCTGGGGAAGCGTAACCGCTTATAATTTTTTTACTCGTAATAATTTTAGTCGAGTCAGCCGGGTGGGCTGGGTCAGCGGAGGTTGTATGCTTATCTCTAAAAAGTTAATTTCCCAAATAGGAAGCTTGGATGAAAATTATTTTTTCGGAGTGGAGGATATGGATTTTTGCTTCCGGGCCAGACAGGAAGGCTATGAGGTAATTTATTTTCCCCGATCCCGGGTAATCCATTATCACGGCTTCTCTTCCGGTGGCAAGCGTTCGCTTTTTAAATTGAGCCGGGAGCGCGAGGGAATTTTATATTTTTATAAAAAGTTTTTTCCCGCTCGCAAGCTGAGAAAAATATTGCTTAAAAATATGTATAATTTAAAAATGTTTTTGGTCAAAAAATTGGAAGAGAGAAAAACAAACAAAATCAAAGACTTGGTTTTGGCCGTAACCTACAGTTGCAATGCTCGTTGTCAGCGTTGTTTTATTTGGAAAAGCCAGGATAGAAGGGAGTTAACAGGCGAAGATTTAGCTTCTTTGCCCCGGAGCTTAAAAGATATCAATATTAGCGGAGGAGAGCCTTTTCTGGCTCAAGATTTTTTGGGTATTGTAAAGACCTTAAAAGAAAACAATCCCCGGGCCGGTATGGTTATTTCCACTAACGGGCTGGCTCCGGAGCTTATAAAAAAAAGAATGGCTGAAGCCTTAAAAATCAATCCCGGCTTGGGAGTGGCTGTTTCCCTGGACGGAGGTCCGTCTGTCCACGACAAGCTCAGAGGAGTGCCGGGCGCTTACAAGAAGGCCTTGCAAACCCTGAAAAGCTTAAAAGATTTGGGAGTTAAAAATTTAAAAATATCTTTTACTTTGGGAGATGAAAATATTCGCGAGCTTAAAAAAATATATGGCTTAGCCCAAGATTCGGGAGTGGAATTTTCTTTAACAGCGGTTCATTCTAGTGAGAATTTCTTTGCCAAAGAGAATAAAATCAAATTGGCGGGAAAAATGGAGGAAGAGTTGAATTGGCTTATACAGCAAGAGTTAAAAGGTTTTAATCCTAAAAAATGGGCCAGAGCTCTTTACGCTTACGGTTTGCGTGAGTTTCTAAAAACCGGTAGAAGAATTTATCCCGATTATTCCGGCAAATATAATATTTTTATTGATCAGCAAAAAAGAGTTTTTCCTTGTGATGTGGCCGATAAGTCCATAGGTAAATTGGATGAGCAAGGACTTCATTTGAATTTGGGCGAGAAAGACAAGTCTTGCGAGCAAAGCTGGATGATTTGTACCGCCCGCCCGGCTATAAAAAAACATTGGTTGCGTTCTATAATCTGGATAATTAAAAAAAAGATTTTTAGCTTATGAAAGTATTGCTGGTAAACAATTTTCATTATTTGCGCGGAGGCGCTGAGCGCGCTTATTTTGACCTGGGCAAGCTTCTGGAAGAGAAGGGGGCAGAGGTGGCTTATTTTTCCACTATTAACCCTCGTAATCGTCCCTCCCAATTCAGCTCTTATTTTGTCAGGGATTATGATTTGGGAGGTAAATACGGTTTTTTTAGGCAAATAAAAATTGCTTTAAGGATTATTTATAATTTTGAGGCAGCTCGTAAGATGAAAAAGATTCTTAAGGATTTTCAGCCCGACATTGTTCATCTTCATAATATTTATCATCATTTATCTCCT
Source organism: uncultured Gammaproteobacteria bacterium (assembly GCA_964644045.1). Taxonomy (GTDB): domain Bacteria; phylum Patescibacteriota; class Patescibacteriia; order Patescibacteriales; family JAGXOH01; genus JAIOTG01. The sequence goes on along the minus strand of CAZXUK010000016.1, from coordinate 13,938 downwards.
TCAGTGCTCAAGGTTTTGAAAAAATACGATATCCCGGTGGTTATGAGCCTGCATGACTATAAATTGGTTTGCCCGGATTATAAAATGTTTAGGCAGGGAAAAATTTGTGATAAATGCCTGGGCGGGAAGTTTTATAATTGTCTAAGATATAGATGCGTTGCCGGATCTTTTTTGAAAAGTTTTGTTTTGACCTTGGAGGCCTATATTCATAACAAGATTTTAAAAACTTATGATAGGGTGAACTTGTTTATTTCTCCCAGCGATTATCTTAGAGAAGTTTTTGTTCGAGCCGGGTTTAGCCGGGAGAGAATAAGAGTGTTGCCTCACTTTTTATTTCCAGAGGAGTGGCAAAAGAAGAAGATAGGGTCGGGTGAAGATTATTTTCTTTATTTTGGACGGTTATCTTCAGAAAAGGGAGTGGAGATTTTAATTAAAGCTTGGATCCGCACCCCGGATCTAAAATTAAAGATAGCGGGCGAGGGAAAGCAGAAAAAGAAACTGGAAGAGATGGTCAGAAAAAACAATTTGGAAGACAGGGTGGAATTTTTAGGTTTTAAAAAGGGCGAAGAATTGAAAGAGATTATTCAAAGAGCCAAGGCGGTTGTATTTCCTTTTGTTTGGGCGGAAGTTTTCGGTTACACTTTGTTGGAATCTTTATCTTTGGGAACTCCGGTAATTGCTTCTCGGGCCGGGGCTGCGCCTGAAATTATCACAGAAGGAGAAAACGGCCTTTTATTTCAAACCGGGGATCCGAAAGATTTGAAAAACAAACTACTAAAATTAAACAAAAAAAGTAACTCTTCATTTTTCGGAAATATAAGTTTATCTTCGGAATATACCCCGGAAAAATACGCCTCAAAAATTCTTCCTTGGTACCAAGAATTGATCTCAGGAAAAAATCTCTGATTTTGATGGTTTAGCTATTGACATTTTTGCCGATTAGTGTTAAAATTATTTGATTTATAAAATTCTACATTAAATAGTCAAATGTAGTCAAATGCACCACTAGATCAATCAGTGAAATTCCAAACTAAGATAAAATTTTTGCTCCGCGCCCTAATTAATTGCGGTTTAAAGATCCCACACCGCCAACCCGAGTTCGCAAAAATTTTATCTTAGTTTGGAAGAGTTGCCCCGGTGCATTTCAAATTTAAAATAACAATTTAAATTGATGGATATGATGGATATGAAAAATAAAAAAATATTGTCAATAGCGGTTTTTTTGTTATTGATTGCGGTTTCGATTTTTGTTTTTAAAAGCCGGGACACTTTTGCCGATACCCATACCACTTATTATAGCGGGGAAGCCGTTTTTTATAAGAATAAAATAATTATAGGAACAATTAATTCCGGAAGAGCGGAAATTTTTACAGTGAAAGAAGGAAAAATAGAAAAGGTTTCTCAAATTTTACCGCAAAGTGAAGAAAAGGAGTTTAATGATTTGATCTTCAATCAAACCGAAGAAGATCTTTATCTTTATTTAACCAATGGAAGGTATTTTTATCAATATAATATTTCTTCCCCAAAGGAGCCTTTATTGGCAAAGAAGCTTAAAGATAATAGCTGGGATTGGTTTAAGGGCCTGGAAAAAAAAGGAGAGTATGTTATAACCCTGGGAAGCCAAGGAACCAAGATCTGGAATCAGGATTTACAAAATATCAGTTCTTATCTTTTTCCCGAAAACGAATATCAATATAACATCAATTTTTTTCCTGACGAAGGATATGTTTTAAATTTAGACAAGAAAGGAATAGAGGTTTATAACCCTGTAAGCGGCCAGAAAACAGCTCAAAAAGATCTTCGCTTCGAGGGCGATCATTTCCGCAAGGCCCACTATGACTCCGAAGAAGGAATATATGTGGTAGATGATAATTCTTTAAAGAAATACGGGATCAATAATTCAGCCGAAAAATTGGATAAAAAGAGGGAATTCAAGCATATTTCTGAACACGGGTATGATGTGGATGGTTTAAAAGGAAGCGGATATATTTATTTTTCCGACGGAGTAGGGGTGGTTAAGGCGGATAAATACAGTTTAAATCCTGTGGATTGGATTTTTACTACCGGCGTTGGCGAGGCCGGATCTTGGGCTCAAGGAATTAGAGTAGTGCAGACAAATAAAGAAGAGGCAATAGTAGTGTTTAATTTGAATAACATTTTGGTTTTAAATAAGGATATGGAAGTGATAGACCATTATGACCCCCAAGAAGAACCAAGCCAAATTAAAAGGAAATTTTATTTAAAATTAAATACAAAGGAAGCAGTTGCCGGAGAGCAAGTAACTTTGACCGGAGGAGGATTTGCAAATAAGGAAAAAATTATTATTGAATATTTGCAGGAAAAGGTCGAGGTTTGGGCTGATGAAAAAGGAAAATTTTCCCAAGAACTTATTATCCCTTCTCAGGTTTCTCCTTCTTATATATCCATTAGGGCCGAAGGAGAAAAATCCGGTTTATACAGGGGTATAAGTTTAAAAATAAGAGATTAAATTAAAATATATGAAAATTGCCATGATCGGACAAAAAGGAATTCCGGCTCAGTCCGGAGGAATTGAAAAGCATGTAGGAGAATTAGCTACACGCTTGGTTAAGGCCGGTCATGAAGTGTATGTTTATACTCGTCCGAATTATACGGATAAAAATTTAAAGACTTATCAAGGAGTTAATCTGATCAGTTTGCCCAGCATAAACTCCAAGCATCTGGATGCTATTACTCATACTTTTTTAGCTAGCATACATGCTGTTTTTTCCCGAAAATATGAGGTGGTTCATTATCACGGAATCGGCCCTTCTTCTTTATTGTTTTTGGTTAAAATTTTACGCCCCGGGCTTCCGGTAACCTCTACTTTTCATTGTCAGGATTATTATCATCAAAAATGGGGAATTTTTGCCCGAATGTATTTAAAATTCGGTGAGTATATGTGTTGCAAATTCGCAGATAAAGTGATCGCCGTTTCTCACGGGTTAAAAGATTACGCCGAGAAAAAATACCGACGCAAGGTTGATTATATTCCCAATGGGGTCAATATTTATCCTTCCTTAGAGGCCAAAGAAATCACGGAGAAATGGGGTTTAGTTTCCGGAGAATATATTTTGTCTGTTTCTCGTCTGGTCAGACACAAAGGTATCCATTATTTGATTAACGCTTATAATGAACTTAAAACCGATAAAAAATTAGTAATCGTGGGAGAGGGGGCTTTTACTGATGATTATACTCGTAAAATCAAAAAATTAGCTCAAGATAATCCCAATATAATTTTTACCGGCAAACAATCCGGAAATACTTTAATGGAACTTTATTCCAACGCTTATATTTTTGCTCAACCTTCCGAGTCTGAAGGTTTGTCTTTGGCTTTGTTGGAAGCCATGTCTTATGGCCTGCCGGTCTTGGTTAGCGATATTCCGGAGAATTTGGAGCCCAGCGGAGAGGCCGGAATCTCTTTTAGGTCCGGAGACGAAAAGGATTTAAAAGAAAAATTAAATTATGCTTTGAGCCATCCTTCTCAAATTAAAAATAAGGGCAAGAAGGCCCAAAAAAGAATCAATTCGGAGTATAGCTTGGAAAATATCACTAAAAATACTTTAGGACTTTATCGATCCATGCTAATCTAAAGGATAGCTCTTAAAAAACTGCTTTTTGATGAAAATTAAGCAGTTTTTTAATATAAAAAAACAATGAAAGACCAAATGAAAAAAATTATTTTTTTGATTATTTTTTCTTTTCTTTTTTTGGGTGTCAGAGCGCAAGCGGCCTCGGACAGTTATCCCCGTTTGGCTAATTATTATCTATCCCATGTTCCTCGGGAAGACTATCAAGAGCTTTCTCGCTGGGATTTGTTGATAGTTCCCACGGAGACCGCCTTTAGTAGCCCGGATTTTTTTACTTATTACAACAATCGGCGCCCCGAGGGAATGATTTTTTCTTATATTTATCCGGCCATGGTCAATGTTAGCGGTTTAAATGATAATGTGGGGTTAAACAGATATATTTATGAGAAGGTGAAGGAAAATGATTGGTGGTTAAAAGACGGGCAAGGAGAGAGATTTGAAATTTGGCCCGATATTTACGCTGTCAATATTTCCAATCCGGCTTGGCGTGATTTCAATGTGAATTATATTGATAATAAAATTAAACTGGACATTTGGGACGGAGTTTTCTTTGATATTGTGGATGCTAATATTAGTCATTACAACAAAGGAGGAGGTATTGATATTGACGAAGATGGCAGAACGGAAAACGAAAGCGAAGTTAATCAAGAGTGGCGCCGAGCTTGCGGACAACTTTTTCATCAAACCAGGCAAAGGATCGGGGAGAAAAAAAGAATTTTGATAAACGGAAATTCTTTAAGCGCTTTACAGCCGGATATTAACGGGCGAATGTTTGAGACTTTCCCCACTCCCTGGGAGGGTGACGGCAGTTGGAGCGCTGTAATGAGGCAGTATTTGCGAGTTTTACCTCCGCAAAACAAAAAGCCCTCGATATATGTTTTGAATTCCAATACTGAAAATTCGGGGGATTATCGGAATTATCAAAAAATGAGATTCGGTTTAGCCAGCACTCTTTTGGGTCCGGGGTATTTTTCCTTTGATCACGGGGATAAAAGCCATGCCCAGCTTTGGTGGTATGATGAGTATGAACAGAATTTGGGTTCGCCCGAAGGAGACCCTTATAATTTATTAGATAAAAAGGATTCCACCATCAAGCCGGGTTTATGGCGCCGAGATTTTGAGAACGGAGCCGTTTTAGTCAATTCCACTGATCGGGAACAAAGCTATTATTTTCAAAAAGAGATTTTTCAGAAAATCCAAGGCACTCAAGATAGAAAGGTGAATGACGGTTCACGGGTTAATTGGGTGAAATTGGATCCCAAAGATGGTATAATATTATTAAAGGAAAATAATAAGATTAAGGAGAACAGCTTTAACAACGGAAGTTTTGTGCGCATTTTTGATCAAGAGGGCAAACAGATCAGGAATGGTTTTTTTGCTTATTTGGACAGATTTGAAGGCGGTTATGATATTTTAATATCTGATATAAACAACAACCCGGCCAATGAAGAGATTTTGGTCAATGGGGATGGAGTGATCAGGATTTATCAAGACGGAAAGGAGATTTCCAGCTTTAAGCCCTACGACCAAAAATTTAGAGGGGAGATTTCCTTTGCTGTTTCTGATTTAAACGGAGACGGTACCAAGGAAATAATTACCGGAGCCGGAGCCGGAGGAGGTCCCCATGTCCGCATTTTTAACAAAGAGGGTAAGCCCTTAATCGGCGGTTTCTTTGCTTACAAACCCCATTTCAGAGGAGGAGTAAATGTGGCGGTTGTGGATCTAAACGGAGACGGTACCCGCGAGATCATTACCGGAGCCGGAACAGGAGGAGGGCCGCATGTTCGTGTTTTTTCCAAGGACGGCAAACCCTTAACCGGAGGTTTTTTCGCTTTTCAGGAAAATTTTTCCGGAGGAGTCAGCGTAAGCGTGGGCAATGTTGACGGAGAAGGAGAAAAAGAAATTATTGTGGGCTCCGGAGCCGGAGATAGGCCCTTGGTAAAGGTTTTTTCCAAAGACGGAAAGTTTTTAAAAGAATTTCGTGCTTATGAGGAAGGGCTGGATTATGGAATAAAAGTAATGTCTTATGATTTAAATAGAGACGGAAAAGACGAAATTTTAGCCAGCACTATTGGTTTTTAATATTTAATTATAAAAATATGTCTAAAAAAGAAGAATTCAGCCAAGAAAAACATAATTTGGAAGTGGTGGACCAAGAAAAAGAAGACAAGGTTCAAAAAAATCAAACCCAAGTAGCTCCTTGGGAAAAGAAAAATTCCAAACAGGGAAATGTTTTTATTGGCACTTTAAATCTTTTCACCCAACCCTTTAAGCAAAGACATGAAAAGCATTATAAGGAAAGCAGATTTCATTTAATAGTGGACACTGTCTTGGCTACCATAGTTTTGATACTTTTAGCCGTTTTGGTTTCTTTATTTTTTTGGAAACCTGAGCAGGAGATAAATTTAGATATAACTCATTCAAGTGACAAGATTTATAGCGGTCAGGAGGAAGTTTTTCGGTTTGCTTATGCCCATGAAGGAAAGGAGACTATTAAGAAAACCAAGTTAAGCATTGATCTCCCGGAGAATTTTATTTTGCGCCGGGCGATCCCGGAAAATCTTTATAATTTTAACAATAACACTTTTAATTTAGGAGAATTGACCAGCGGAGCTAACGGGGAGGTGAAAATAGCGGGAGTGATCTTGGGGGAACCGGGAAGCAGGCAGAGTATTTCCTCGGTTTTTAATTATCAAGTTAATAATCATAAAATGAGAGAGCTTTCTTCTCGCGGATATAATATAGAGGGCTCTAAACTGAACTTCTCTTCTCAGATTCCCGGCCGGGTTTATCAAGGAACGGAATTTAACGGCTCTTTTAAGCTGGTCAATAACACCGAGCTGGACTGGGAAGAGATAAGAATTAAGTTAAGCCCTTTTCATTGGAATTTGGTAGAGGTTTACGGAGAGGGAGATTATGAATGGAAGGATCAATTTATAAAAATAAACAATTTAAAGCAAAAAGAAAAGCTTAATTTGAGCTTTCGGGCTTTAAATAATTCTTCTCCCGGATATTATGATTTTAATTGGGAAGTTTTGGGTGAGACCGAAGAAAAAGAGTTTAAATTAAAGGAAACAAAGAAAGAAATAGAGGTAAAAAAACCCAATTTAAATTTGAGTTTTTCTTCTCTCCCGGAATCTTTTGGGCCGGAAGAGAATATAGATTTTTTCGTGAATTTTAACAATAAAGAAAAGGAAGAAATTAAAGAATTTTATTTAAAACTAAACTCCGGAGAAAAAAGTTTTAAATTAAGCGATTTCAGTTTGATAGGGGGAACCGAATTTAAAAAAGAGGGAGATAAAATAATAATAGGGGAGTTGTCCCCGGGAGAGGAAAGCGGGGTGAAAATAAATACTTCCTGGACCAGAGAAAACATAGGGGTCAATCAAGGGGTTAGCTTATCTGTGAAGGCGGAATATAAAATTGACGGGCAAAAAATCAGGTTCAGCCAGACTTCCCCCTTGGTTAAACTTTTATCTCAGCTCAAAGTGTCTTCCGCCGGTTATTATTATAGCCCTCAAGGAGACCAATTAGGTGTAGGCCCCTTACCTCCCCAGGTGGGTATGGCCACCGGTTATTGGATTTTTTGGGAAATAGATAATCTGGGAAATCGTTTAAGCGATGTAACGGTTAGCGCCCAATTGCCGGAAAATGTGACCTGGACCGGAGACAAAACTCTTTTAGCCGGCAAATTAATGCATGGAGCTGTTAGTAATAAAGTGGTTTGGGAGTTAAAAGAAGTGGAGGCGCAAGGAGGAAAATACAAGGCCGGTTTTAAGTTGAATTTAATTCCCGAGAAAAAGGATGAGGGTAAAATTTTGGATTTGCTTAGAAATATAGAATATAGCGCCTATGATCAATTTTGCGAACGGGAAATCAAAAGAGAATTAGATAAAATCACCACTGAGATAAAAGAAGATAAGCTTTCTTCGGGCAAAAGCAGAGTGGAAGGATTTAAGAGAGAATAAAAATATTATGATTCTAACAATTGATACTACCAAAAAAGAAAAAATAGCCTTAAGACTAAAAGAGAAAAACAAAAACATAGATAGTCAAGAAAAAAAGGTTAATTTTAATCAGGCCGATAAGCTTTTGGAAGAAATTGGTAATTTTTTTAAATCTAAAAGAATAGAAATTTCTCAATTAAAAAAGATAAAAGTAAATAACCGAGGAGGGAGCTTTACTTCTTTAAGGATAGGAGTGGTGGTAGCTAATGCCTTGGCTTATGCTTTGGGGATTGAGGTGGAGCCGTTAAATAAAGAGGCCAAGATTTTAAAAAATAAGGAAATCAAAATAGTCAAACCCGAATATGGCGGGAACCCCAATATTACCCAAGCCAAGAAGAGGAGGTAAAAATTTAAAAAGATGTTGATTACTTGTGGATAAATTTGATCAAGTTTTTTAATTATCCACAATATTTGTGTAAAATCCTTTTTCCGAATAGTCGGAAAAAGGATTTTTTTATTTATTTTTCCTAAAGTTAGTTAATTTTTTTTTAAACAATAAAGTGGTAAAAAATGTTGCTTAGAGTGGAAAAGTGGTGTATAATTAAATATAAGAGGTGAAAAGTGGGGAAACGCGGTGAATTTTCGGTCAATTAAAGTTGTGATACCTTAAATTTTCAAAATATGTTCATAGGAGAATACAACCACAATTTAGATAGTAAGGGCAGAATGGCCATTCCGGCTAAATTTCGTAATTTGCTTAAAAAAGGAGCGGTAGTAACCAAGGGGTTGGATAATTGTTTGTTTTTATATCCCAAGGAAAAGTGGGAAGAGATGGCCCGAAAGTTCGCGGATCTGCCCATTAGTCAATCCAAGGCGCGCGCTTTTGCCAGACATTTGTTGGCCGGAGCTGCGCAGGTTGAATTTGATAACCAGGGAAGGATCACTTTGCCCGATTATTTAAGACAATTTGCCGGCCTTAAAAAAAAGGTGATAGTAGCCGGTTTGTACGATCGTTTGGAGATTTGGGATGAGGCCAACTGGAATAAATATAAAAAAGACGCGGAGAAAGACAGCTCTAATATTGCGGAGGCCCTGGGAGAAATGGGAGTGTAATAATTTATTAAATATTTAAAAATAAAGAAAAATTATGAGACAAATTGTGCCCATAACTATTTTCCAAATATTTCTGGCTATTGCCTGTTTAGCTATGGCCCTCGGTTTGGCGGTGGCGGGATCAATCTCTTTTGTCGATCGAGTTCAGGCGAATGAGGATACCACCACTACCACCGAAGAGACAGCGACTACTTTTTCCGGCTTAGAAGAAGACACCACCGCTACTTCTTCAGAAGAAGGAGCGAGTTGCGAAATCAATGAAGAATGTGAATGGAGAAGCGTTAATTGCTGTCCTTATAACGCCGGCGCGCAATGGGAATGTGTTAATGCCAGAGAATTTGATCCCGATTGCTCGGATAAAGAAGACCTGGTCTGTCCTCAGGTTATGAGTCCTCAACCGGAAGAACCCTGTCAATGCATTGAAAGTGAATGTCAAGCAAAGGAAGGGGGTGATAAGGAGAAAGGCGAAGAAGAGGATGAGGATCCTAAAGAAGAACAAGAGCAAGAACAAGAACAAGAACAAGAACAAAAAAAAGAAAGAAATGTTTGCGTGGACAAGAATGGCTTTTTAAGACCGGGGGTGGAATGTTGTGAAGGTTTAGTCCCTTATTTTTTTAACGGCGAAACAGAGGAAGGCACTATTTCTACTTCTTCCAATGCCACCAGTACTTCCGTAAAAGAAGATCCTAAAATCGGCCCTCCTTCCACCAGAGCCAGGTGTTTTGCTCCGGCAGAAGAATGTTCCGCCGATTTGGCCCCGGTTTGCGGAGAAAACGGCCAAACTTACCCCAATAAATGCGTGGCTCAACAAAAGGATGCAACCGTAAAACATGAAGGAGAATGTCAAGAGGATCAAATGGTAAAAAGGATCAAATCTCGGGCCAGAGATCTTTTTCAAGGAGATATGGATAAGATCATGGAGAATATCGGAGAAAAAGTTCAAGATAAATTGGATAAAGCGGAAGAAAAGGCACAGAAAGGCCTGGAAAAAGCTAAAGATAAATTTCAACAAGCCAGAGAAAAGGCCCGAAAACATTTGGGCAAAGTGGAAAAAAGAATGGATAAAATAAACGAACAAGCCAGAAACGCGATCGAGAACTTTGTGGCCCAGGGAGCTGACAAGAATACCCGGCAATTGGGCGCCGGTGAAAGAGCGGCCGTGGTCCATTCTTTCCAAAAAGCCTTTGGAAAGCTTCCGGACAGCCAAGAGGATATTGAGGATATGGTCAAGATATCCAACGGCAGATGGCCGGAGATGAGAAGTCCTCAAGCCGAGGAAGAGGCCAAGAAACAGTTCCGCGAGATCTATGATCGAGTTCCGGATATGAGCACCCCCAAAGACAGAGCAGCTGTAACAGTTATGGCTTACGGTTTAAGACAAAAGGCTGAAAATAGAAATTTGGAAGCCGAGAAAAAGGGTATCCGAATATTTAAAGACATTTTCGGCAACACCCCAAGTTCCACCGAGGAATGGAATACCATGCAGGCCATTACTTATTCCGGGGCCACTAGAAAGCCGGACACAGATAAGGATTTCTTGACTGATGAGAGAGAAAAAGAATTGGGAACCGATGTTAATAATCCTGATACGGACGGAGATGGTTACAAAGATGGTATAGAGGTGGCTAACGGTTATGATCCTCTAAAAGCCGAATAATTATTAGGCAAGTGTTAAAATAATCAAAAAAATCCCCATGCTTTCCCTCGCCCTTTGCGAAGGGCGAGGGATAACCCGTAACACAATATTCATGGAATATAAACATACCCCAGTAATGCTAAAAGAGGTTTTGGAGGTCTTAAGCCCTTCTTCGGGTGATTATTATATTGATTGTACTTTGGGAGGCGGAGGATACACTTTTGAATTAGCTCAAAAGGTGGGAAGTGAAGGAAGGGTTTTAGCTCTTGATCTGGATGATTTGGCTATAAAAAATGTTAAAAAAGAAATTGAAAAAAGAAAAATAAATAATATTGTTCCGGTTCAAGAAAATTTTAAAAATTTAGATAAAACAGCGGAGGAAAAAATGGGCAAAGATGTGGTTTTTGAAGGTATAGTTTTGGATCTCGGTTTATCTTCGGCTCAATTAAAAGACAAAGAAAGAGGATTTTCCTTTCAAAAAGATTCTCCGCTTAATTTGAGTTTTGATTCCGCGGTCAGTCAGGGGAATAAATCAGTTAAATATATTTTGAATAATTACCAAGAAAAAGAATTGTTTCGAATCTTTAAGAAATTCGGGGAAGAACCTTGGGCCGGACCTATAGCGAGAAAAATAATTAAGGAGAGAAAAGAAAAAAAGATAAAAACAAGTAAAGAGTTATCCGATATTATTGAGAAATCTTTGCCTCATAGATTTTTATCTCGAGTTCATAAAATCAAGGCGCGTATTTTTCAGGCCCTAAGGATAACGGTTAACGAGGAATTGAAGAATTTAGAGGAGGCCTTACCCAAAACCCCCAAGCTTTTAAAATCCGGAGGAATATTAACAGTAGTGAGTTATCACAGTTTAGAAGACAGGACAGTAAAGGATTTTTTAAAGAGAGAGTCCCGTGATTGTCTTTGTCCTCCGGAGGTTCCGGTTTGCAGATGCGGACATCAAGCCCAACTTAAGATTCAAAAGTTTAAAAATAAAGGCAAAAGTAAAAATTTTAAGACTCCGGAAGAGAAAGAAATTAAAAAAAATCCGGCAGCTCGAAGTGCACGATTGCGCGCAGCTATAAAAATTTAATTTATTTTTTATGACCAGGACCATTAAATCTGAAAACAGTTATCAAAAAAGAAAAAAAAACAAGCTAAAAAACGAAAAGGAGAAAAAATTTAAAATCCTAAATTCTTTTTTGGTGGTATTGATTTTGCTTGGGATCAGCTACTATGTGGCCACAGTCAACGATCTTACCATAAAGGGATTGAAGATCCGGGAGTTAAAACAAGAAGTGAGCCAAAATCAAGAGCAGAATCGAGATTTAACAGTCAGAGTTTCTTCTTTAAAATCTTATAAAAATTTAGTTAAAAGAACCGAGAAACTTAATATGACCCGGGCGGAAGAAATAGGGTATATCAGAGTTTTAAGAAAAACCGTGGCTAAAAGATAAGAAAGTTAAATCAATAATTTTATAAGAAAGATGAGTTGGAAAAAGAAAAACATAGAAAAAAATCACAACAATCGCCTCTATTTCTTGATAGCGATTGTTTTTTTATTATTTTTGGGTTGTATCTATAAGCTTTATAAAATTCAGATCATACAGGGCGGTTATTTTTCCGAATTGGCTTCCGATCAACATCGCGTTCACAGTGAATTACAGCCGGAGAGAGGGGAAATATTAATTGAAAAAGAGAAAAAAACCGGAGAAAATGATTTTTATGCTTTGGCCACTAATAGAGACTTCGCTTTGGTTTATGCCATACCCAAGGACATAGAGAAAGAGGAGGAAGTGGCGGAGAAATTATATACTTTTTTTGATAAGGAAGAGGTAATAAAAAAAGTAAAGGAGGAATTAAGAAAAAATGATCAGAAAAAAATAAACCAAGAATTAAAGAAGGCTTTACATAACACCCCGGAAGAGAAAAAAAATGCCCGGATTAATACAATTAAGGAAAAATGGAAAAATCTTAGAAATAGCCAAAAATGGCAAGAGGAGCGACAGAAAGAAATAGAAAAAAGAGTAAAAAAAGAAAAAGAAAAGATCATAGATAATTATATTAAAACCTTAAGCAAAAGAAATGACCCTTATGAACCCTTAAAAAAGAAAGTTTTGCCGGAAAAATTAAAGGAGATGTATATTTTTTTGGGAAATAAAAGCGATTTAAGCCCCGAGGATCTAAAGATAAGGAACGGCCAAGTTTATTTTACTTCGGAAAAAAAGACAGAAAAAAAATTTCAATTAAAAGGAATTTCTCATTTAATGCAAAGTTATCGTTATTATCCGGAAGAAGGTTCGGGTTCTCATCTTTTGGGTTTTGTTAGTTATGCTCAAGGAGAACCGGAGGGAAGCTATGGCCTGGAAGGGTTTTTTGATAAAGAGCTTTCCGGGGATGTGGGCTACATAAGATCCGCTCCGGTTTCAACTAAAGATAGTGTAGTTATAAATGATCGGAAATATAAAAGAGCTAAAGATGGAAGTGATCTGATTTTAACTATAGATAGAGCGGTTCAATTTCATGTTTGTCAAAAATTAAATAAAACCGCTCGCAAACATGGCGCTGATAAAGGCAGTGTGGTGGTGGTCAAGCCCCAGACCGGAGAGATTATGGCTATGTGTTCTTGGCCCACCTTTGATCCCAATAATTATAGTCAGGTAAATAATATAAAAGTTTTTAATAATCCGGCGGTTTTTGACGAATATGAACCGGGGTCGGTATTTAAAACCATAACTTTGGCTATTGCTTTGAATGAGAATAAAATAACTCCCCGAACCACTTATGTTGACGAAGGGAAGCTCAGTTTAAGCGGTTATGAAATTAAGAATTCCGATTTTGCCAGCAAGGGAGGGCATGGAGAGGTGGATATGAATTATGTTTTGGAGCATTCTTTGAATACCGGCGCCATATTTGCTATGGAAAAAACGGGTCCGGAGGTTTTTTCTGAATATGTGAGTAAATTCGGCTTTGGCACGGAAACCGGGATAGAATTGGAAGGGGAAGCTGATGGCAGTATTTCCCAGTTAAAAAAAGAAAAGACTCCCAAAATTTATGCGGCGACCGCTTCTTTCGGCCAAGGTATTACGGCCACCCCCTTGCAAGTGGCTATGGCTTATGCCGCTATCGCCAATGACGGAGTTTTGATGAAGCCCTATTTGGTAAAAAAGATAATTCATAATGACGACACCTCGGAAAACACCAAACCGGTCCAAGTAAGGAAAGTGATCTCCGAAGAAACCTCGGCTCTTATTTCCGGGATGTTGGTTAATGTGGTGGAAGGAGGACATGCCAAGTTAGCTTCAGTGTCCGGATATTATGTGGGAGGAAAGACCGGAACAGCAGAGGTGGCTTCTTCTTACGGAGGATATGGCGGAAAAACAATTCATACTTTTGTGGGATTTGCTCCCATAGACAACCCTAAATTTGTAATGTTGGTAAAATTAAACGATCCCAAAGATGTTCGTTATTCCGCCTCTTCTGCCGCTCCTCTTTTTGGAGAATTAGCCAAATTTATGTTAAACTATTATCAAGTACCTAAAAGTAGGTAATTTTAGTATAACTATAATTAAAATTATTACGAATTTAAGTAGTTTTGCCCAAAAGGTAACCCACTAGTTTTACTAGTGAGACTGGCACA
>CAZXUK010000015.1:0-25147 GCA_964644045.1 uncultured Gammaproteobacteria bacterium | reverse complement strand
CTTTCCAAGATCCTTTTTTGTCTTTAGTTTTTTTAACATCCTCTTTAGTTATATCCATACAGTCTCCTGAACCCACCTTTTTGTCCGGCTCGGGTTGTAATGCTTTCGCCACGCCTTTTAAAACCAAGTTATTAGCTTCAGTAGCTCCGGAAGTAAAAATAACTTCTTCCGGCTGGCAGTTTAGAAATTGAGCCAGAGATGCCCTGGCCTGATCAACGCCTTCCAAAGCGGCTTGGCCAAAATTATGGACAGAAGAAGGATTGCCGAATTTATCTTCAAAAAAGGGAAGCATCTCCTCCAAAACTCTTTTGTCCACCGGGGTGGTGGCGCTATGATCAAAATATATTTTAGACATAAATAAAAAACACTAAATTTAAACTTTAATTTTTTTCAAATTAAACACTCTCCACTGATTTAACCTCGGGAACTTCTTTTTTTAATTCCGTCTCTACCACTTCTTTTAAAGTAACTTGGGCCAAAGGACAGCCGGCGCACATCCCGCTTAACTGGACTTGAACCACACCGCTTTCCTCATCCCAAGCCACAAACTGAATATCACCGCCATCAGCCTGCAAGGAAGGCCTGATTTTGGATAGAGTATTTTTAATTTTTTCTTTTATTTCCATAAAAATTATTTATTTTTAAAATCACGATATTTAGTAATGGCTTTTTTTAAAGCATCCACTCCCAAAGCGGAACAATGAACTTTTATCTTGGGGAGCCCTCCCAATTCCTTAACCACCTTATCTTTGCTTAATTTCTCCGCCTCTTCCAAAGTTTTACCCTTGACCATTTCCGTCATAACTGAAGAGACCGCTATAGCGGCGGCGCAACCCAGAGTCTCAAATTTTATATCTTCAATTTTATCATCTTCAATTTTAAGATATATTTTCATCACATCCCCGCAAACCGGATTACCCAACTCTCCCACGGCATCGGCATCCTTTATTGAACCCTGATTACGCGGGTTTTTAAAATGTTCTATAACTTTTTCTGAATAAGACATAATTTTTCTAATTACTAATATCCAATATCTAATTACCAAACAATTTATAAAAATTAATTACCAAAATTTATTTACATTTTTCCAAAACAGCTCCAAAAATTTTCATTAATTGTTCTGATTCATATATTAAATTTTTCCTCTTCTTTTCATATTCAGGATCAAGATCTGACAATCTTGTCCATAAACGAGATTCCTTGGCTTCTTTGCGACAAATTTTAATTCTCATAACAAAATCTTTTTTACTCAAACACTCATTTGCTTCGATATAATTAAAGGCCGCGGAACCGGAAGAACGAATTAATTGTTTTCCATACTCTAAATTAGAAACACTTTTCTTTAAACAATTTTTCACAAAATCTCTTATATTTTTGGCAAAATAATATGTTCTATCTTCTAAGTCAAATTTATCATTCTTTTTCGAATTTTGAAATTGAGACATTAGAAATTATTTAGAGTTTAGGAATTAAAATATTAGAAATTAAATTTAATAAATAATATATTTTTTTCTATATTACATTAATAACATATCTCGTCAATAAATAAAAACCGGGGTGCCCACTTCCGCCCAATCATAAAGGAATTCGGCCGGCTCTATTCCCAGACGAATACAACCGTGAGATACGGGGGTGCCCAGATGATCCTCTCCTTCTCTATAACCGTTAGGCCAAACAGGCAATTGATGAATTCCAAAACTGCCCGTGCCCAAACCCAGCCAATAAGGCATCCAAAGCCCGTAAGGAGACCAGGCCCGCGGAGCTTTGTTAATGATCAAAAAATGTCCTTTGGAGGTGGGCATAGAGGCCCGGCCCGAGGATATAAGAAAAGTGTCCCGCTTAACCCCGTCCAAAAAATAACTTAAGGTTTGTTCGCCGGTATTAATTTCAATTCTTTTTTCCAATTTTATCGGCTCGGGATTTAAAGGATCATAACCGAAATCTATTTCTTCTTTATCTGACCACCCGTCTCCATCCGTATCTGTTTTTAACAAATTAGTGCCGAATCTCAACTCATCCTTATCAGAAAGTCCGTCTCCGTCCGCGTCGTTGTCTTTCAATTTTACAGGCTCCGGATTATGGGGAGAATATCCATTAAGCAATTCCTCTCGGTCGCTATAACCATCGCCGTCAGTATCGGGATTATCAACATCGGTATAATAAATATTTTTTTCATCCTTATTCGGAATTCCGTCCTTATCAAAATCCGGCAGGCCATTGGCTCCTGCCGGGTTAAAGAGTAACAATCCCGCTAAAATTAAAATTGAAAAAAAATAAATTTTTTTATTTTTCATATCTTTGATAATTGAAAACAGGGCCGGCTACCAAAACTTTTTTTCCATCCTCCCGTTTATAAACAAACACCAACAATTTTACTCCTTCTATTCTTTCGGTTAAGGCATTTCTGTGCTCCAAAGTTTTGTCTCTGCTTTTCTCTACTCTATAGTGAGTGCTGAATTCGCTTATAAACTCATGATCCTCTTCGCTCAGATCTTCTCCTCTTAATTCTTTTTTGGTAATTTTCTCAATCCTTTCCAAATTTTTAATAAAATCGGACAAATTGGCTTTGGCGGAATGAAGTTGTTTGGTCACCTCTATGCCCGAAAGTACGTCCAAGAGCATATTGGAGTTGGCTTTTATCTCTTTAATAAAAGTCAAATCCGGTTCAATATAATTAAATTTTTTCGACTGAGAAATTAATCTGTAATTTTCAGAAGCTCCCAAACCTTGATTTCCCGAAGTTTTTTGATAAATTTTTAATTTATCCGGCTCTACCTGCAAACTGGCCAAGGAACCGGAAATTAAATTAATCTGTCTGTTTAACCAATTGTCGCTTTGAAAGTATGAAGGGGAAGAAGAAGAAATATCATTAACAGATCTTTCTAAAGCATATAATGTGCTCCAATAATTATTTTTATGCCAAGTGTGTTCCCCAAACTTCCTAAGTTGATCTTTAATTTCTTGAGCTCGCATTTCATAATTCTTATATTGAGCATTAATATCAAAAACCTGATTTCTCCCCCCAAGCGGCTTGATTAAATTTACAATATCCAGATCAAAAGCAAATCCTCTAACGCCTCCTATGTCGCTTTGCCTTTGAGCAGTAGACAGATCCCGATAACTAACAGAGCATACCCCCACCTCCGGATAAGTTAATTTTTTATAAATATATTCATTGGGCAAAAAAGGATCTGACAAAAATCTCATCCCGATAAGGGGACGACTCGAGGTGGTGTTGGGGAAACTTCCTTCAACAGCGGTATATTTTAAATCGGAAGAAATGTTTTCCTGTATTTTTTTTAGCTTTTCATCCACTTCTTCCAAACTTTTGTCCCAAAATTCTTTTTTTAAACTATAATCCTCTCCCCAAACATCGTAAAAGGAATCATGATAATCCAGATAAGTAAGTTCATCTCTCAATCCCCGAAAGAAAGATAAAACTTTGTAAATTTGGGCCCATTTGTTTTTTAATTCTTGCTCCCGGGAAAAATCAGCCGCTATCAAGAAAGCGGTTAAAGTGTTTACCCGCCAGTCCGATTTATCCAAATTACACTCCGGACAACTTTCGCTTCTGTAAAAAAGAGGAAAGTTGGAATTAAACCAACGCAAAGTTAAATAAACATTGTGCAAGCGAGCATTTTGGCGATAGGCGGGAGGAACATTAAAATCACTATAATCCCGATAATATAATAATACCGGCGATTTTTCTTTTACCTCCCCTCTTTTTTCCTCTCTCTCAATTAGCTTTACTTCGGACTCAACATCTCCTTGAAGATAAACCGGCATTTCCACATAATATTCTCCCGACTCTTTAATGCTGAATTTTTTCTCATCATTTATTTTTTCCCGGTTAACCTGCTCTTTATTGGGCTCTAATAATTTTAAGGCCACGGCAAAAAAGGCCGTTTCTTTGCGAGCCGCCTCTAACAGAGGATCGTTCGTAAGACCTTTTTTCTCCAAAAGTTCTTCATATCTTCGTTTGGATTTTTTATAAAACTTTAAACTTATCTCCCACAAATTATCATAGAAAATGGTTTTTTCTATTTCCTTGAAATTGGTTTTTAAAACATTCTGATAATAATAATTAAGAAAATCCCGGGTTATGACTGTGGGCACACCCCTGGATTCTAATTTGCGAAAAGAACTAAAAAAATCATCGGCTTCCTTAAAATTGTTTTCCACTATGGCGAAACCGTTATGATTCAACTCCTCCACTTTTTTTTCCAAATCAATCTCCCGATTCAATTCATAATAATTAGCCGCCTGATTTTTAACATTAAAAGGCAGTTCATAGCTTTCTAATACGGGCTCAAAATCATCCGAGGGTTTTTTATAAAAATCGCCGAAATAAAGATTTTCAGCCTGAACGGTAGTGGTGACTTCTCCATTCTCGTCTTCGGGGTTGTCTTCTGTTTCCGGCAATCTATCCTCTCCCCAGCGAGAAGAAGTGGCCATTGTCCCCTCCTTTTGAGGGTCGGGCTCCGGTTTATCCCGGGAAGAGCTAAAAAAAGTTCGGGCCACCCAAAAAACTCCCAAAATAATAAACAACAAAACAACACTGAAAATCAAAAAAATAATGATATTTCGTTTGTTAATAAAAGAATCAGGGCCATTCTCTTCCGAGCCGGTGCTTTGTTTATTTTTGAATTGTTCATCAATAAACATAAAACTTATTTTAAATATTTTTGTTGATTTTTTTGGTGCTCACTCAAAGTCCGGGAAAAAACCGTTTCTCCATTATCCGAACGGCTTAAAAAATAATTATAATCAGATTCCTGAGGATAAATAGCCGCTTTAATAGCTTTTAACCCCGGATTACAAATTGGGCTAGGCGGCAAGCCCTTGTTCTGATAAGTATTAAAAGGGGAATCCACTTTAGTGTCCTCAGTGCTGTATCTGAGCTTATTTTTCTTTAAAATATAAGCGAGAGTCGCGCAGGACTGAAGGGGTTGTCCCTGCTCAATTCTGTCCCAAAAAATGCCGGAAACTATTTTCATATCTTTTAAGGTCCGGACTTCTTTTTCCAAAAGAGAGGCCATGGTTACAATTTCATGGATCGTTTTGCTTTGCTTCTCTATTTCTTTTCTTAAATCCCTACTCAATTTACGATCAAAATTATTAAGCATTTTCAAAATGACCTGTTCCGCTTCCGCGCCCTTAAAAATTTTATAAGTATCCGGGAATAAATACCCTTCCAAACTATAATATTTCGGTTTACTCTCCAGAAAAGAAAAACGAGAAGAATAATCTTTGGGAAAGGCCTCGGGGTCAACTGTCTTTTTGTGATAATTTATTAAGGGCTCTCCCGCTAAAGCAAAAAAATCTTTTTTGGAGGCAATGCTTTGCTCTTCCAAATAATTGGCGATATTCCTTAAATTCCAGCCCTCGATAATAGTTATCTTTTTTTCCCGATCAATTGTCTGTCCGGAGGTTAAAATTATCACTATTTCTTTTAAAGACATAGAAGTATTTAAAATATACTGCCCGGCTTGAAAACTTTTCTCTTTCTCATAAAGCCAAACATAAGTTTCAAACCAAAAAGTGGAATCAATCAAATCCTTTTCCAAAAGATTCCGCCCGATCTCTTTTACTCCCTGCCCTTTCTTCACTGTAAATTTTAAATCCTCTCCCGCAGAATCAGAAGCGCTGTAAATATTGTAAAAATAAAGGGAGAAAAGAGTAAAAATCGCCACCACTCCCAAAACAACAATTAAAATTATTAAATTTTTTATTTTTTTAAACACAAATTTTTCTTTAAAAATATAAGGGGGGCGGAAAACGGCTTCTTTTAAAGGTGTTCGGTCCAACCTTCTTCTTCCATCTTTTTTACTTTAAAAACTTTTTAAAAAAGTTTTTAATCTTTTCAAAAATCTAAGGTAGCTTATATTGTTTTAACAGCGAGCAAAGCTCTACGGCCGTTAAAAAAATATAAGGCGGGGCGGAAAACGGCTTCTTTTAAAGGTGTTCGGTCCAACCTTCTTCTTCCATCTTTTTTACTAAATTGGTAACATTTATAACTTCTTCTCTGGGGACCACTATTAAAGCATCCGGAGTATTAATAACCACCATACCTTTTAAGCCCACTCCGGCCAATATTTTATGTTTATCTAAATTATACAATAAACAATCCCGAGTGTTAAGCGTGCTCACCTTACCCGAAACCACATTGGCCTCTTTATGTTCTTCCAGGGCTTTTTTAAGAGCATATAAAGTTCCGGGATCGGTCCAGCCCATCTCGGTTTTTAAAACCACGGCTCCTGACAAATCAACTTTTTCTATAATCGCCCGATCAAAATGTACGGGCTCGGCCTTTTTATACCGACCGCTAAAAACCGCTTCATAAATCCGGGGAGCTAATTCTTTAAATCTCTTTTCCAAAAAATCGACTGAAGTTATAAAATAACCCGGATTCCAAAAATGCTCTCCGCTTTTGTGCATCTGTTCGCATTCTTCTTGTTCGGGTTTATATTTCCATCCCCCGAAACCGAAAAATTCTTTTCCCTTTTCTTCTCCTTGCCTTTCTCCCACCTTAATCCATCCCAAATTATTATTGGCAAATCTGGGCTTTTCTCCCAAAAATACAAACCTTTCTTCGTTTTTTTCTATTAAGCCCTTGGCTGTTTTTAAAGCTCTAATAAATTCTTCTTTCTTATCCATTAAATGGTCCGACCACAAAATGGCCATAGGACCGCCCAATCCTCTTTTTTTTAATTCTTTCACCGCATGACAAACCGCCGGTCCCAAATTTTTCCGCGCCGGTTCCAAAAAAATATTTTCCCGGGGCAAGTCTGGTAATTGCTCAACTACTGAATCTTTATATTCTTTTACGGTTTGAACAAAAATATTTTCTCGCCCAAAAGACGGCTCCACTCGATCATAGGCAAGTTGCAGGGTGGATTTGCCGTTAAAGATCTTATCGAATTGTTTGGGGGAATTGACCCGGGAAAGAGGCCAAAGCCGAGTTCCTTTCCCGCCCGCAAATATAACTATTTTCATAAAATTTTACTGACTTTTATCTTTAATTATAACAAAAATTATTTTAATTTTTTCCACCACTCGGAGTTATTTTGATACCATTCCGCCGTGGCTTTCAATCCTTGTTCAAAATTCAATTCCGGCTCCCAATCCAACTCTTTCTTGGCCTTGGAATAATCGATGGCATAACGAAAATCATGACCGGGTCTGTCCTCTACATACTCAATAAATTCCTCCCCTTTCTCCATTATTTTTAAAATCTTTTTGGTAATTTCCAAATTACTTAATTCCTTCCCTCCTCCCAGACAATAAGTCTCTCCGATCCTTCCTTTTTTAGTGATCAATTCCACTCCGCGATTATGATCATCAACATGAATCCAGTCCCGAATATTTTTACCTTCTCCGTAAACAGGCACTTTTTTACCTTCTATTAAGTTAGTTATAAATAAAGGGATCAATTTTTCCGGAAACTGATAAGGACCATAGTTGTTAGAACAATTAGAGATTGTGACAGGAAGCTGATGGGTATAAAAATAAGAACGCACTAAATGGTCAGAACCGGCCTTGGAGGCGCTATAAGGACTACGGGGGCTATAGGGAGTATCTTCCCGGAAAGGGGGGTCGCCAGGACTCAATTCCCCGAACACTTCATCTGTGGAGATATGATGAAATCTTATGTTTCCGTGACGTCGAGCCGCCTCCAACAGATTCATGGTCCCCTCTACATTGGTTTTAATAAACTCAGACGCTTTTTTTATGGAACGGTCCACGTGCGTTTCGGCGGCAAAATGGACAATCAAATCCGTCTCTGCCACTAATTTATTTACCAAAGAAGCGTCCCTGATATCCCCGTGAACAAATTCATAATTAGAATTATTTTCCAAACTCCCCAAATTATCTTTATTACCGGCATAGGTCAAAACGTCCAAATTGACAATCTTGTCCTCCGGATTGTTTTCCAACCAATAATGAATAAAATTAGAGCCGATAAAACCGGCTCCTCCTGTTACTAAAATTTTAGACATAAATTAATCTTCTAATTCTCTTTTAATTCTATTTTGGGCCTCTTTCATCTCGGTTTCACTCAGTTCTTTAATATTTGCTATATCTATGGATCCGCCATGACCATCGTTTTCAAAGCGAGGAACAAGCCAAATATGGGCGTGATAGATCTCTTCTCCCAAAACCAAAGATACCACATAATCGGTATCCAGGGCCTTGCGTATAGCTTTGGCGATTTTGCCTACCACTAAATAATAATTCTTTAGATCAACACCTTCTTCCGCCTCTAAGGGCAAATCCCAAACCCAGCGATAATGCTGTTTGGGAACAACCAAGGTATGTCCCTTGTTTCGAGGGTTAATATCCAAAAAAGCCAAAAAATTATCATCTTCATGAATTTTATAAGCGGGGATCTCTCCCGCAACAATTTTACAAAAAACACATTCGGACATAATTTTAGATTCTTATAATCATTAAATTTTATTTAATCTGATAAGGGGATTCGGAATCATCCTCCCATCTGATCTCATCTATTTCTTCGCTTTTTCCCGCTCCTTTATAAAGCTTATCCGGTAAATTAATACTTAGAGCCCCCGCCGAAGAAACGCATTTATAGCCGTGGACCACACCCGGAGGAACAACGATCATTTTGGGACTGCTTTCGCCCGCCTCTATCTTTGAATATTCTTCAAAAGTTTCCGACTCCTTCCTTCTGTCCCATAAATGCACCTCAAAATCTCCGGGGCCCAAAAAAACAAAACAATCAGTTTGATAAACATGTTCATGAGGACCTCTAATAACTCCGGGTTCGGTCTGGCTGATATAGGACATAGCCGGAGAATAATCCAGCTCGTCCTGACGATAAACCTCGGACAACCAGCCCCGCTCATCCTTTATTTTTTTTAACTCTTTAACCTTTACTCCTTGGATCATAATTTTAATTTTTTAGAAGTTAATAAACCGTTTTGAGCGCCCTGTTGGCCGATCACGGAAGCCGAATTGCGAGCTCCCAGGCGCAAGGATTTTTTAATATCGCCCTTAAATAACTCCAGTCCGGCCACAAAAGAAGAATTAAAAGCATCTCCCACCCCGGTAGTATCCACTCTCTTTTTCTCTTTTAAGGTGGACTGATAATAAAACTCTTCGCCATCATAACAATCAGCGCCTTCTTTGCCCCGAGTGATCAAAACAATTTCCGGACCCATTCCTTTTAAAGCCTTGAGTAAATTACGGGTATTATTCAAAAAACTATTGGGTTTATTCTTAAAATCCGGATGGGAAACAACCAACTCAATGGCCTCGTCCTTATTTAAGGCCAAAACTTTGGTTTGGGATAGGAACGGCTTTAATTTTTTAAAACCGGCCACAATTTGGACATGTCCCGGATTCCAAGCTATATTTAAGCTATCAATTTTAAAAACTTTTTGCAAAACCCGGAGCCAATCTCCGTGCAAGGAAGTTAAATAAGCCCATTTGGCGCTTTGAAGAACCTTGGTTTCCTTGGTAGAAATATTCAATTTTTTATTGGCAGCCCTGTTGGAAAAAACTATATGCTCGTTATTGGGGCCAACCAAAAGAAAAGAAAAGCCGGTTTCCGAATTTTTCTTTTTTTGTATCAAAGAAGTGTTTACTCCTTTTTGTTTTAAATTATCTATAACATTCCTTCCCCGGTTATCATCTCCCACCGCCACCAAACAAGCGGCTTTAAAACCCAAACCGGCCAAATTAACAGCCGTATTGGAAGCACCGCCCCCAAAAGTGGAATGAGACTCATCAATTTTTATTTTGGCTCCGTATTCAAAAGCCAATAATTTCTGTTTTAAAACATCTTTTCTGTTGGAAATTAATACTCCTTCACGGGTATAAAAAGTAATATCTTCGGTAGCTCCGCCAATAGTTATAAAATCAAAAGACATATTTTCAAATTTAAAATAATTATTATTTTA
Source organism: uncultured Gammaproteobacteria bacterium (assembly GCA_964644045.1). GTDB lineage: Bacteria > Patescibacteriota > Patescibacteriia > Patescibacteriales > JAGXOH01 > JAIOTG01. The sequence continues at coordinate 15,224 of CAZXUK010000015.1, read as the reverse complement.
AATTTGAAATGCACCGGGATTGATTTGGTGGTGCATTTCACTATTTAAGGTAGGCATTACCTTTATTATATATTATACCATAATTTAAATTCAAAAAAAAACAAGGGGCTCGCCTTCGCAAACCCCTTGTTTATAAGAAATTATTTTTCCGATCTCAGCTCTTCGGGCAAGGCCTTGAGAATGTCTCTCTGCTCTTTGGTTATTAAATAAATATTATCGCTACTTCCCTTTTTGGCATAATAAAAATCTTTTTCTCCGTCTGCTTCATATTTCTCGCCCACCATTATAGTGTTAGACCATTCTCCTCCTTGGGCCTCAACAATAATCAAATGTTTTTCCAGCCCCGTGCCTTCAAATTTTTGTTCCGGAATTTGAGTGGCGGTTAAATCAATCATTAAATCGGTGATCTCAGAAACTTTTTTGGAATCGGCGGTGAAAGAATTCGGTTCCGTGCTCCGCCAAACTTTATCTCCTTCCTCGGTTTCTTTTCGGGTTAAACTAAATTCTTTTTCCGGATATTGAAACCTTAATTTTTTAACTTCTTTCTCCGGATTGTCAAAAATTGCTTTGCTGCGCCAATCTTCTCTCAAAAAAATGCCGGTTAATTGCACATTGCGCGCCAAATAGGTCTTTTCCCGTTCCGGTCGGGATATATAAGTATGGGAGACAGTGGGAGAATCCAATCTTCCCACTATAAAATCAGCCACCATTTCTTCTCCCCGATATAATTTTACTTCCGCGCCGTGTTTTTCGTCTGTATGGTATATTTCTTTTTTTTCACTGTTTTCGCTGGCCAATTCAAAATCGGCTTTAACTAAATTAGCTAAACTTTGCTCCATATCAGAAGCCACTTCGGAACTAACATAAAAACCTTCCTCTCCATCTATTTTCCATCTTTCTTCCTGCTTAAGCAAGGCCGTACTGGAACCGAGAGTGTTAACCTCTATTTTGCTTATTTCTTTCGGATTCACGCCGGAGAGAAAGTTATTTTGTTTTCCTTCCGATTGGTTTTGCTCAAAATAATACCCATAAGCAATAATTACCAAAATTACCAAAATAATGCCCAAAAACAAATTCTTTTTATTTTTCTCCATAAAACTTTAATTAATTATTATTTAATTATTCTAATTTGGTCGTATTCTTTTTTCTTTTTCGCAAGAAATATCTCAAAAGTCCGAAAACCACCACCAAAACCGCCATTCCGAAAATATTCAAATATTTTACGGTCTGCTTGCCCGACGCGGAAAGATCCTTAATGGAGCGGTCAGTGGTTTGTTTGGATCTGATCTTTATCAGGTCGCTGTCCAAGCTAAGACTATCCACCAAATTTTGAGCCAAAAGCAAATTTTCCCGATTAGAATAATTTTTGTTCACAAAGTCGCTATCTCCCACCAAAATAACCCTGCCTTGTTCAGTACTGCCTTGGCCAAAGGCGCTATTTATTTTTCCTTTTACCAAGAAAGCCAAATTATATTTCTGTGTAATTCCCCGAGGAGTTAAATCGGAAGAAGGTCTGAAATCATAATTTTTGTCTCCGGTCCAAGCGCTTTCGGTGGTCCAAGCCAGAGATTCTATTTTTGACTCTGCGCTGGAAGAGGCCTCTAAACTGCTCGGCCAAGGCAAAACCGTCGATTCCAAATCGGCCACTGCCGGGTTTTCTTTATTAAAATTGCTCTTTTTTATTTTTACCCAAGCGGGATAAGGAGTGGAAAAACTCATAAATCCGGAGTTAAAAGAAACTCGCCCCTGCGACTCGGCATCCAAAACTATATTATGATTCAACTTCAAACCATAGCCGGATAAAAGTTCGTTTAAATTGGTTTTATTGTTTTCGGGGGTTACTCCGCTTTTTATATCAATTCCGTCCGCCAAAACTATCAAGGATCCGCCCTCCATTACAAATTTATCAATTTTTTCAAGTTCCTCTTTATTAAATTTTTCCGTGGGTCCCGCCAAAAGCAAAGTTCTCATATTTTGGCTTATTTTATCCGAAGCCAAGTCCACTTCTCTAATCTGATAAATTTCTTGCAATTTCTCGGAAAAACTCTGCAAACCTGAATCCGGACTTAAACAGCCATGACTGCTGACAATTCCGATCAAAGGACTTTCTTCTTGCACCACTTTTTTAATGGCGGTGGTGATTTTATATTCCAAATCCTGAGAGCTTTTAATCACCGGAATGGCCTCGCTATTATCTCCGTATTGAACACTGATCCCCATATACCCCTTGCTGACTTGATAGGAATCATTTTTTAACACATTAAATTGAACAGCCGGAATCCCCAAAGTGCTCAACTCTCTTTGAGCGTTTTCCAAATCCTGAGGATTTATATTCTCCACCTTGATGTTTCCGTCGGAATATTGAACATATTCTTTTAAAATATCACTTACATTTTGTTTTAAGTTGATATATCGATTGGGGAGATTATCACTGAAATAAACTTTTATTTTAACCAAATCATCCAAATTTTGAGCGGTTTCGCGGCTTACCTCGGAAATGGAATAAATATTATTTTGAGTCAGATCGGCCCGCCAAAAAATTTGATAAGACAAAAAATTAATTACTCCCAAGATCCCCAAAACCAAAATAATAGTAATAACAACATCTCCCCGAGATAATTTTTGAGACCAAATTTTTATTTTTTTCTTGAAATCCATATCTTATTTTAATTTAATTATTATACCTATAATCCAATCCCTATTCTATCTCCAAGATCTTTTTTCAATTACACGCACATTCAGCCACAAAAACAAAAAAATAAAAGAAATATAATAAATAATATCCTTGCTGTCTATTACTCCCTTGGCAATGCTGTCAAAATGACTACCCAGACCCACAAAGCTCATAAAAGGAGCCAAAAAGGAGGGGGCTTTCATTAAAACAAAATCCGCTCCGACCACAAAAGCCAAAAAACCGGCGGCCAGCGCCAAAACAAAAGCAACAATTTGATTTTTGGTTAAGCTGGAAATCAAAAGTCCCAAAGCCAAATAAGCGCCGGCCAGAAAAAGAGCGCCCAGATAACCTCCGATCACCGGCCCCGCGTCCATATTTCCCAAATTGGCCACCGTTAAAGGCAGGGTAAAGGTCAAGGCCAAGGCGATAAACATAAAAGCCAAAGCGCTTAAAAATTTAGATAAAACAATCTGCCAATCACTCACCGGCAAAGTTAAGAGGAATTCCGCGGTTCCGCTTTTTTTCTCCTCCGCCCAGAGACGCATGGTAATAGCCGGAGTAATAAACAAAAAAATCCAAGGCAAGAAAGAAAAATAAGGCCTTAAAGTGGCCGTACCCCTTAGAAAAAAAGGATTAAAAAAAAGCCAATTACCGATAATCAAAAAAACGGCTAAAAAGATATAAGCGATAGGAGAATTAAAATAAGTTAAAAGTTCTTTGCGAAATAAAACCCAAACAGTTTTTGAATAATCCTTGATATTCATAAGTCAAAATTATTATTTAAAATTATTTATTGGTTAAACTCCTAAAAGCGTCTTCCAGGCTGATCTGTTTTTTGTTAAATTCCAAAATATTCCACCCCTCGGAAATTATTAAAGAAGAAATTTTTTCCCGGGCATCACTTCCTTTTTGGGGGATTACTTCATAACCATACACTCCTTCCGATTCCTTGTCTTCAACCTTAACCTCTTTCACTTCTTCCACGGTTTTTAATTTATCCAGAATTTTATCTTTATCCCCCTTAATCTTGATATAAAAACTTTCGGAAGAGCCCACTTTGTTGGTTATCTCCTCCGGAGTGCCTTCGCCCACTATTTGTCCCTTATTAATAATAATAACCCGATCACAGACCGCGCTTACTTCGCTTAAAATATGGGTGGAAAATATAATGGTTTTTTCCCGACCGATCTTTTTGATCAAATCCCTGATCTCCACAATTTGATTGGGATCCAATCCGGTGGTGGGCTCATCTAAAATTAAAACCTCGGGCTCATGAATTATGGCCTGAGCGAGTCCCAATCTTTGCCTGTACCCCTTGGAAAGCTCTTCAATCGGTTTCCTCAACACCTCTGTAAGCCCGCAGGATCCGGCCACTTCTTTTATCCGGGAAGAGATACTGTCCTTTTTAAGCTTTCTTACCTGGGCCACGAATTTCAGGTATTCCCGAACGGTCATATCCTCATAAAGAGGGACTGTTTCCGGCAAATATCCGATTTTGCTTCTGGTCTTTAAAGAATTTTTCAAAGTGTCTTGACCGTCTATACTAACCTGTCCTTCATCCTGGGGCCAAAAAGAAGTAATTATTTTTAAAGCCGTGGTTTTGCCCGCTCCGTTGGGCCCCAAAAAGCCCAAAATTTCACCTTTCTTCACAGAAAAACTTATTTTATCCAATGCCTGATTGGAGCCAAAATTTTTGGAAATATTTTTTAATTCAATCATAAATCTTAAAATTTTAATAAAATATTGAAATTATATAATATTAAAAAACTTTAACCAAAGTCAAGAGAAAATTTTCCACATTTTAATTTCCGGAATCAAACTGATCCAGGGTTAACTCGCGAATAAAAATCTTTTCCCCTCTCCGGACCTTTAAACCGATACTGTCTCCCGGTTTATATTTTTGGATTATTTTTTGGAGATTATTCTCCTCATTTATCTTAATGGCGTTGATCTCAAAAATAATATCCCCTGCTCGAAGGCCCGCTTTTTGAGCGGGGGAATCGGATAAAACCGCGACTTTGTTTTTTTCTTTGTCTCCGATGATCAGGGCTCCGCTTTCTCGGGGCAGGTCCCGATTGTGGGCGATTTCCGGGTTGATCATGATATATCTTACTCCCAGGCGAGGCCTGATTATACGGTTGGTTCTTTCCACGCTCTTGATCACCGACTTGACCTCGTTAATGGGAATGGCAAATCCGATACTGTTTCCTGCCTGATCAATGGCCACATTAACCCCTATCACTTCCCCCTGTAAGTCGATCAAAGGTCCGCCGGAATTCCCAAAATTAATCTCCGCGTCCGTCTGAATGGTATTGTTTAAAACCTGATCTTCTCCTCCGGAGTCAGAGGCCACAAAATCTCTTCCCAGGCCGCTGACAATTCCTTTGGTAACCGTGTTTTGATATTTGCCCAAAGCGTTGCCAATAGCCACTACTGTGGAACCCACTTTTACTTTATCGCTATCGCCCAAATCAACATAAGGCAAATCCTGATCGTAAATCCGGAGCATGGCCAGATCGTTCAAGGGATCTTCGTCCAAATACATAGCATAATATTCCTTACCTGAACTCAAAATAATCCGGTATTTGGTATTTTTGGGGTTTTCGGCTTTCACCACATGTTTATTGGTCAAAATCAAGCCGTCCGGAGAGACTATAAAACCTGTGCCGGCTCCGACTTTAACCTCTTCTTCTTTAACTTGTTTCCGGGACCGGGAAAGGTCATACTCTACAGTCTCCCGAGTTTCGTAAACACTGATATTGACTACCGCCGGCATATTTTTCTTGATCACTTCTATTGTGGCCGTTTGTTCTTCCAATTCATAATCACCGGCTTGCGTATTTTTCTCCGGGCTGAATTGTTGATAGGAAAAAAATAAAGCTAAAATTATCAAAACGCTCAAAATCCCCAAAAGAATATTGACTCCGCGGGAGAAGAATTTATTTTTCATATGGATAAATTATTTTAAAAATCCAAGTCTTCAATCTGTTTTTTTTGTTTTCGGTTTAAATTGGTGGGGGTTTTAACTTTTACCTCTACCAAATGATCTCCATAACCGGTGCCTTGTAACTTTTTAATCCCCTTACCGCGTAATTTAAAAACCGTGCCGGACTGAGTGCCGGCCGGAATTTTTAAATTAACCCCGCCATGGATTGTATCTATACTTATTTTATCACCTAAAACAGCTTGTTTAAAGCTTATTTCCCGGGTGGTGTGAATGTCATAACCCTCGCGCTTGAATTTGGAACTGGGGCTAACCTCAATATTAATATACAGATCCCCGGAGGGGAACCCTCCGATTCCGGCCTCGCCCTCTCCGTTTAAACGCAAAGTCTCGCCCGAATCTACTCCGGCGGGAATATTGACTTCAATAGGGGAAGTCTCTTCCACCACTCCGGCGCCCCGGCACTTAGAACACTTTTGAGTATAACTTTTGCCTTCTCCTTTGCAATCCGGACAGGTCATTTGTACCTGCATATCTCCCAAAATCGTCCTTTGCACCCGATTTACCCTCCCGGAGCCGCCGCAAGTTTTACAAGTATCAATAGAAGATCCGGGCTCGGCCTTGTTTCCTTTGCAATGATCACAGACAATTTTTCTTTTGGTCTTTAATTCCTTTTTGGCCCCGAAAGCCGCTTCTTCAAAACTGATAGTCAAAGAAGTCTCCAAATCACGACCCCTGTTAGCTTGGGCGCCCTGCCTTGAATTTTTGCCTCCGCCAAAACCGAAAATATCGCCCAAACCTCCGAACACATCCCCCAAATCATCCATATTTATGTCAAAACCGCCGTTTTGAAAACCTTCAAAACCGCCGAAACCTTGTCCGGCCCCACCCCCTTGAGCGCCTTCAAAGGCAGTGCCGAACTGATCATATTGAGCCCGTTTTTTTTCATTGCCCAAAACCTGATAGGCCTCATTTACTTCCTTGAATTTGGCCTCGTCTCCTCCTTGCTTATCGGGATGATATTGATGGGCTTTTTTGCGAAAAGCTTTTTTTATATCTTCCTGAGTGGCGTTTTTATCCACTCCGAGTATATTATAATAATCCTTATTAGCCATAATTTAAATTCATATAACATATAACATGTAACAAAATTAATATGTTACATGTTTGTGCTACATGTTATATGTTTTTATCCTTTAAAACCGATTTCCTTATTCACCTCTTCGGCTTCCTCGATCTTGCCAAACTTGTCCTCATATTTTTTCAAATTGCCTTCCATGGCCTTGATCATCCTTTTGAAATGACCGGGAGAGGTGATCACTCTGGCTCCCACGCTTCCGTTTTGCCCGAAAAGATTCAGGAAATCCAAGACAAATTCCTCTTTGGTGTGATTGCTTATCATGGCATTGGCATAAAAACCTTTGATAACCTCGTCACTGGCCTTAAGCTGAACTTGCTTTTGTTGGTTGTTTTGATTTTGATTGTTCATAATTATTTTTATTTTTATAAATATAACATTTCCTTAACCAACCGCCCCTCAAAAAATGAGGGACGGTTTATAAAGAAATATTATTGACTTTTATTTGCTTTGATCTTCTCCGGAGTTATCTTCGCCTTGGTCTTTTTTATCTTCATCTGAGCCCGCTTGCTGTGAGTCTGCCGAATCATCCGAAGAACCTTGTCCTGAGCCAGCCGAAGGATCTTCGTATTCTCCTTCCACCGGACCCTGTTCGGCTTGGCCTTGAGCTTGCTCGGCTCCGGCTTGATCTCCGGCTTGGCCCTGTTGCTGATACATTTGAGTTCCCACTTTTTGGGCCACTTGATTAACTTCTTCCATTTTCTTTTTCAGGTCTTCGGTGTCCGGATTCTCGGCGTCTTTGGCCTTTTTAAGTTCTTCCAGCTTGGTTTCCAGCTCTTTTTTGTCTTCCTCTTTTATTTTATCAGCCGAATCTTTTATCAATTTCTCCATTTGGAAAACCGTGGCCTCGGCCTGATTTTTAACCTCAATCGCTTCTTTCTTCTTTTTATCCTCCTCTGAGTGCTGTTCAGCTTCCTTCTTCATCTTTTCAATCTCTTCTTCGGACAAATTGGAAGAGGCGGTAATGGTAATTTTCTGCTCTTTACCGCTTCCTTTATCCTTGGCGCTAACATTTAAAATCCCGTTGGCGTCCAGGTCAAAACTAACCTCGATCTGGGGCACTCCGCGCGGAGCCGGTGGAATTCCGTCCAGAATAAACCTGCCCAAACTTTTATTATCAGCGGCCATGGGCCTCTCTCCCTGGACCACATGAATCTCCACGCTGGTTTGATTGTCAGCGGCAGTGGAGAAAATCTGAGATTTGGAAGTGGGAATGCTGGAGTTCTTCTCGATCAAAGGAGTGGATACCCCTCCCAGGGTTTCAATTCCCAAGGTCAAGGGAGTAACATCTAAAAGCAGAACATCCTTAACATCTCCTTGCAGGACTCCGGCCTGAACAGCCGCTCCAATGGCCACCACTTCATCCGGATTTACTTCCAAATTGGGAGTTCTGTTGAAAAATTCTTTCACCTTACTCTGAACTAAGGGCATACGAGTCTGACCTCCCACCATGATCACTTCTTCAACATCTTTGGCTTCCAATCCGGCGTCTTTCAAGGCCTGTTTACAGGGTTCCAAAGTTTTCTCTATTAAATCACCCACCAATTCTTCCAATTGAGCCCGAGTCATTTTCAAATCCAAATGCTTGGGTCCATTCTCATCACTGGTAATAAAGGGTTGATTAATATCCGTTTCTTGCTGGGAAGAAAGCTCGATTTTGGCCTTTTCCGCGGCTTCTTTAATTCTTTGCAGAGATAAAGTATCTTTGGATAAATCAATACCTTGATCCTTTTTAAATTCCTCAACAATCCAATCAACTATCCTTTTATCAAAATCCTCTCCTCCCAGATGAGTATCTCCGTGGGTGGATTTAACCTCTACGGTATCTTCGGATACATCTAAAATGGAAATGTCAAAAGTTCCGCCTCCCAGGTCATAGACGGCGGCCTGCTGTCCTTTTTTCTTTTCAAAACCGTAAGCCAAAGCGGCGGCAGTGGGCTCATTGACGATTCTTTTCACTTCCAAGCCGGCTATTTTTCCGGCATCCTTGGTGGCCTGCCTTTGAGAATCGTCAAAATAAGCGGGAACCGTGATCACGGCCTCCGTAACTTTCTCTCCCAATTTTTCTTCCGCATCCGCTTTTAGCTTACCCAGGATCATGGAAGAAATTTCTTCAGGAGAATATTCTTTATCATTCATTTTTACTTTAACTCCTTCTCCGCTTTTCACAATTTCATAAGGAGAATTTTTTATATCCTCTTGAATTCCTTCACCTTCAAATTTTCGGCCTATTAAACGTTTAACCGCAAAAACGGTATTCTCGGAATTGGTAACCGCTTGCCTTTTGGCAGTTTGGCCAACCAATCTTTCTCCGTTCTTGGAAATAGCCACAATCGAAGGAGTGGTCCTGTTTCCTTCGGCGTTTTCCAAAATTTTGGGTTGTCCTCCTTCAATAATAGCCATAGCGCTATTAGTGGTTCCCAAATCAATTCCTAATATTTTTCCCATAAATATATTTAATGCCTCCCGTGTATATTATTTTATACCGGGTGCATTAATTTAATTATTTTAATAATTATTTTACTTGTTAAATTATTTTTTGATCCTGTTTTTATCCTGATCAAAAAATAACTTAACAAATAAACCGAAAAAGCCGGCGCCGGTTAGGACGCCGGCTTCGGTTTTACTTTTTGCTCTTCTTGTTCTCAATCTTAATAGTATTGGATTGAGCAGTTTTAGCTTTGGGAATAGTTACTTTCAACACTCCGTCTTCAGCCACTGCCTTGGCTTTATTTCCTTCCACTGCGGTAGGCAAGGCCACATTACGATAAAAACCGCCTCTTCTGATCTCTTTACGATAATAATTTTTATCTTCTACTTCATTCTTTTTCTCGCTTTCTCCTTTTATGGTTAAAACATCGTTTTCAATAGACAAATCCACTTTCTCCGGATCGATCCCGGCCAATTGAGTTTCTACTACCACATTGTTCTTATCCTCGTAAATATCCACGGCCGGAGTAAAAACCCCGCTGTCATCCCGCAAAGCGGGTAAAAATTCTGAAAAAGCTTTTTCCATATCCTCAAAATTGTCCCAAAAAGGACTCCATCTGGTTAGCTTAGTCATATTTTTTACACTCCCTGTTTAACATCGTTTAAAAAACGAAAAGCTAAACCGGGGAGAAATTATTATTTTTTATTATTATTTTTTTCTTTTGAATAAGAATCGCCTTTCTCCAAAACAACTTTGGCCGGAATAATAACTTTACCATGCAAGGTATATCCGGGTTTAATCTCTTTTTTGACTTTCTCGCCCTGTCCTTCCAGGGCTTCCATTATATTGGGGTCGAATTTTTTTCCTTTGGTCTTGATCTCTTCCACCCCGTTATTATTTAAAACCTCCCGGAATTGTTTAACCACATATCTCACTCCTTCCACCCATTTACTGTCATTGTTCTCGCTATCTGTATGTTTTAAAGAAATTTTCAAATTATCAAACACCGGAATAATTTCTTGAATTAATTTTTCATTGGAATATTTGGTCAACTCTTCTTTTTCCCGGGCTTGCCTTTTAAGCAGATTATGATAATCAGCCAAAACCCTTTGATATCTCTCTTCCTCTTCTTCTAATTTTTCTTTCAATCTTTTGTTTTCTTTTTTTAAATCCTTGCTTTTATCTTTGGATTTTTTGTCTTTTTTTTCTTCCTGTTCATCTTCCGCCGGCCGGGAATTATCTGATTTATTTTTTTCCATATTTCTTTTTTTTGCGCGGATGAAATCATAAATTGCATCCGGCAAAATTATTTATTTATTTTAGTAAAAATATAATCCACCAGAGAAATGTTTTTCTTATAATTCATTCTCAAGGGGCCCAACACTCCGAATAAACCGTGGCGGTTGGCTACCTTGTATTTAGCTAACACCGTGCTACAAAAACCTCCGAAAGGATTATCCGAACCAATCAAAGTTTGGGTTTTAATATCTAATCTTTCAAAAATGTCGGAAATTATTTCATCCATACGATCTATTACAGCAGAGATATTAAGCAAAGAACCGGAACGCCCAAACTCCGGCTGTTGCAATAAATTGGAAATTCCGGTGTAATACAAATTGTTTTTATGAAAAGCCCAGAAAACCGCGTTTCCGGACAAATCGGCCAAAATTTTGGCCGCTTCTTTAAAACCTTTCTCGTCAAAATTTTTTAAGAAATCATCCAAATTTTTCTTTTCTTTTCCGCTCAAAATATTTAAGGATTCAATTTTCAAAGAATCAACATAAAGCTGATAAGCTTTTTCCGTGGGCACTCTTCCGGCGGAAGTATAGGGCTGCCAGATATACCCCTCTTCTTCCAGTTCTACCATAATATTGCGAACAGTAGCCGGAGAAATATCCAGTTTATATTTTTTCACCAAAATACTCGAACCCACCGGGATTTTACTTTCTATGTGCTCTTTAATTATAGTAAATAGAATAAATTTTTTTCTTTCGCGCATATTTCTTCCCTCTTTAGATATAGAATAAGCAAATTAAGTTTTTTATATATTCACATATTTTACTTATTATAATTTTTGTACTTCTTATTTTTATTATACTATCATTCTTAGCACTCCCCTGTCAAGAGTGCTAAACAAAAAATCCGTTTTGGCAAAAAAAACGGATTTTATAAAAATTAAAATAAATTGCCACCGGTATTTTGTCCCGAATCAATTTTAATCCATACTAATAGCTCCTGCCGGGCAAGCATCGGCCGCTTCGCGGGCACAGTCTTTGTCTTTCTCTTCTTTGATCCGAGCTTTGCCTTCTTCGTCCAATTCAAAAATATCGGGACACATTCCCACACAAGTTCCGCATCCGATACAAGTTTCTTTATCTGTTTTAATACTCATAAATTCTATTTAAAATTATTTATATCTCAATTATTTATATCTCAAAGCATTCAAAGGATTAAGTCGGGAGGCCTTAATAGAAGGATAAATTCCGGTAATAAAACCGACAATAGTGGAAAAAACAATAATAAACACTACAAACCAATAGGGCTGGAAAAACAGATCCAAAGCTTGACCCCCAAACTTCTGGGCTAAAATATTGATTCCGAAATTGGCCAATTCCGCTCCCACATAACCGATCAAAACACCTCCGACCCCTCCTAAAAATCCCATAATAATGGATTCCAATAAAAACATTTTTCTAATATCCCTGGTAGTAATCCCGATAGCGCGCATAATTCCGATCTCATTGATCCTCTCTAATAAAGAAACCGTCATAGTATTAAACATTCCGATAGCGGAAACCGCCAAAGCAATCAAGCCGAAAAGGGCCAACACTATTTGCACTACCTGAAAGATTTTTTTGGCTTGTTCAATTGTGTCAGACAAAGAGGAAACCAAAAAACCTTTTTCAATAATATCCTGCCTTACTTCCTCCATATAAGCGTCTTTAACCACCTTCACTTTTAAAAGATTGTATTTGTTTATATTCAAGTCACTCAAGGTTTGTCTCGGAACATAAACATAATTATCATTGTTGTCTTCCACTACTCCCACAATTTTATATTTTTCTTCTCTGTCTTTTACCTCAATCTCCTCAAACCCTTCTTCATCTTTGTGAGATAAAAACAAGGTAAGGGAAATTTCTTCTCCGATTATATCTTTGGGATCCATATTAAAAAGTTTGGCTCCGGCGGAAGAAATCACCGCTTCCCTTTTATCGGAAGAATTTAAAACTCTGCCATATTGCGCCAAAGTTCCGTTTAGACGAAAAAAATTGGGATCCACCGCTTTTACCACACTATTGGAAGTAAGGTCTTTTCTGGATATTTGACTGGACAAATTAACAGCCCGGCTTACCTCATCCACTTTTTCCATACCTCGGATGTCCTTTACATGTTTTTCTTGTAAGGATAATAATTCCGAAGAGCCGGTTCTAACATCCAAACTTAACAAAGAATCGGTGGTGGTGATCTGACTTAAAATCAAGTTTTGTAGCCCATATCCCAAAGACACCAAAAACAAAACCGCGCCAATACCCACTCCCACACCTAAAATGGTCAGGAAAGTGCGCAGGGGCCTGGTTTTAAACATTCTGGTGGAAAGTATTAGGGAATCTCTTATGCGCATATAAAATTATTTATATTTACCCAAAATTAACAACTCCAATCTGCGAGCCATCTTCTTGGCTATTCTTTTGTCCATTCCGGCTCCATCCTTGCTTAAAGGCCTGTCTAATTTCTTTTGAAATTGTTTACGGCTTATCTTGTCTTGCAGTCTTTCTCTAATAGCTTGATCTATTACCACCAAAGAAGCCACATCTTTGGCTTGATAGTCAAACAAATTAAAAAGATAGTGCCTGATTTCCAAAATTTCTCTCTCGGGGTATTTCTCTTTTCTTTCTCTTTGTATCTCATATTCTTGTCTTTCCAGAGTTTTGATCTCTTCAATTATATTTTTGGTTTTCTCCGCTATATTCTCCGCTGTTCTTTTATCCAATCCTAAACCCCCTTCTTCCATAGGTTTATCCAAATATTCGGTTAAATTCCTCAGATGTCCCTTAACTCCGGTTACCAATAAATTTTCCACTTTTTTCTCCACCGAACCCATTTCCTCCAGAGTCATTCCGCTTAAAACTTCGGAAACAATTTCTTTGGCTTTAAAGGGTATAAGCAAATTTCCGGCCTCTCCGGTAATGCTGGAAAAACTTTTGGCCAACATTTCCAACTCTTTGGAGATGGGAGTAACTTTTTCTTCTTCCTTTTTCAATTCCTCCGTAATAGCTTTGTTAACCTGGGTTTTGATTAACCTGCCGTCTTTTAAATAAAAAACCCGATGGGCTATATTCAGGTGAGCGGGGTTGTGAGTAACTAAAACAATGGTTTTTTGTCTCTTTTTATTCAAATCCTTTAAAAGATTCATTACTTCCTCGGCTGACTTGGAATCCAAATTACCCACGGGCTCGTCAGCCAAAAGCACATCCGGTTCGTTAACCAAAGCCCGACAAATAGCCACTCTTTGCAATTGTCCCCCGGAAAGTTCATTGGGAAGTTTGGCCCTTTGCTCTTTAACTCCGAAATGCTCCAATAATTGAAGGGCCTTTTTTTCTCTCTTTTTTTTACCCACATTTAAAGCCATTTGAGGAAGAACCACATTTTTTAAAACATCCAAAGAATGGATTAAATAATAGGCCTGAAAGATCATTCCGATTTTTTTCTGGTGAAAATGCTCAATTTCCCTATTTTTCATTTGGGCGATATTTTTGTCATCAATAAAAATATTTCCGGTGATATTGGTCTCTAAACCGGAAACAGCGTATAAAAGAGTGGATTTTCCGCAACCGGAGGGTCCGAAAAAAATAACAAACTCTCCGGAATAAATATCTAAAGAAATATCATCCAAGGCCTTGATCTCATTGGGCCTGCCCCTAAAATAAGTAACATTAAGATCCTTGATTTTGATTATAGGCTTCTGTTTTTGCTCTTCAGGCATATAAAAAAACAAATTTTAACAAATTTAGTTACTTGAAATTATATCATAAATTTCCCAAAAAAGAAAAAACAAAAAATGGGGGGGGTTTGGCTAACTTCTATTTGGCGACCCAGCCTCCGTCTATAGTTAATACTTCTCCGTTTACAAAATCGGACTCTTCAGAAGCCAAATAAACAGCGGCTTGGGATATATCCCTGGGCTTACCCACTCTGGGATAACTGGTAAAAGTATCAATTAATTTTTTAGTCTGTTTATCCTGTAACATGTCTTTAGTCATAGTGGTTTCAATTACTCCCGGAGCAATAGAATTAATATTTATCTTTTTGGGCGCATACTCCAAAGACATCTCCCGGGTTAAGGCCATAATACCTCCCTTGGAAGCTCCATAGGCCCCGGTTTGGGCAAAACCGATCAAGCCGGCAATAGAGGCCATATTAATAATTTTTCCTTTTCCTTTTTTCAGCATATGAGGCAAAACGCTCTTACAGCCCAAAAAAGTACCTTTTAAATTTACATTAATGATCTGATCCCAATCTTCTTCCGTCATTTTATGGGTGGGGGAAAATTTCACGACCCCGGCATTGTTAACCAAAATATCAATCTTTTTATATTTATCCAGGCAAGTTTTAACCATATCTTTTACCTCTTTTGCTTGACTGACATCTGTAAGCGTAAACAAGGCCTTGCCACCCGCCTTTTTTATTTGTCTAACTGTAGCCTCGCCTCCTTGGCGATTTAAGTCCGCTACCAAGACTTTGGCACCTTCCCGGGCAAAATCCAAGGCCATGGCTCGGCCTAAGCCGGAACCGGCCCCGGTTACAATTGCCACTTTGTTTTTGAGTCTCATAATTAATTTATTACTTTTAAATAATTAAAAATATTTTAAAGGATTAAATAACTACAGATCATAAATCCTCCACCCAAAGGGTGATCACCCGAAGGGTGAAAATCTGAAATCTTAAATGAAAATGTGCGGGCGGTGGGACTTGAACCCACACGGGAAACCCCACGTGGTCCTAAGCCACGCGCGTCTACCAATTCCGCCACACCCGC
>CAZXUK010000014.1:23939-30389 GCA_964644045.1 uncultured Gammaproteobacteria bacterium | reverse complement strand
CTTTGAGGGAACTCCCACTCATCAAGCCACCGCCTTTGGCGGGGGTGTCTGACTAAACAAAATTATGAAATTAGTTGATGGACACAAAATTGCCAAAAGAATAAAAGATAAAATTGTAAAAGAGATTATAGAAGAAAACGGCGCTAACACAAAGGAGGTTAGCGCAGACAAAAGACCTAATTTGGCTATAATTTTGGTGGGAGATCGCCAAGATTCTCAGCTTTATGTGGAGCTTAAAGAGAAAGAAGCTAAAAAAGTAGGTATAGACACCCATCTTTATAAATTATCCAAAGAAGTGGAAGAAGAAAAAGTAAAAGAAGTAATTAAACATTTAAACGAAGATCCTCAAATAGACGGAATTTTGCTTCAACTTCCCCTGCCCAAGCATTTGAATACAGAGGACATAGTGGCGACCATAGATCCGGGCAAAGACGTGGATAGATTTCACTCGGAGAACTTAAAAACACTCAAGGAAACTTGCAACCATGAACACGTAATGCCTCCTTTGTTTCAGGTGGTTTTGGAGGTTTTAAGGGAAGCGGATTTTGATTTAAAAGAAAATCGGGTTTGCGTTTTGGCAAATTCAAAAGTTTTGGGAAGCGCCTTAAAAACGGTTTTGGAGTGCAAGGGAGCGCAAGTAAATATTGTTGGGCCCTATGAGGAGAAATTAACCGAAAAAACCGGGGAAGCTGATTTATTGATTACGGCTATAGGCCGGCCTCACTTTGTTAAAAAAGAAATGATAAAAAAGGGGGCCGGAATAATTGATATCGGCATAACCAAAGAAGGGAAATATGTCTTGGGAGATGTGGACCAAGAAGACGTGGCAGAAAAGGCTGATTTTCTTACTCCGGTTCCCGGAGGAGTGGGGCCCATAACCATTGCCGCAGCCCTAAAAAATACCCTAAA
This sequence comes from uncultured Gammaproteobacteria bacterium, assembly GCA_964644045.1. Taxonomy (GTDB): domain Bacteria; phylum Patescibacteriota; class Patescibacteriia; order Patescibacteriales; family JAGXOH01; genus JAIOTG01. The sequence continues at coordinate 29,480 of CAZXUK010000014.1, read as the reverse complement.
ACTATTTAAAGAGAAAAAATAAATAATTTATTAATATAATTTAAAAATATGTCAGACAATTATAATAATTGTTTATCTCAGTTTAAAAAAACCAAAGATATAATTCAAGCCAAAAGCAAAAGCGGCCGACAAAGAGAAGCGGTTTATGAAGAAATGAAGGTTTTGGAAAAACCGCAGAAAATTATCCGGGTTTCTCTGCCGGTACGGATGGATGACGGGAGTTTAAAGGTTTTTGAGGGGATCCGCGTTCAGCATTCCAATACCCGAGGACCTTATAAGGGAGGAATTAGGTTTCACCCCAAGGTAAATACGGATGAAGTCAAATCTTTGGCTTTTTGGATGACTATTAAATGCGCGGTGGCGGATATTCCTTATGGCGGAGGTAAAGGAGGAGTTACGGTTAACCCCAAGGAGTTGAGTGAAACAGAAATGGAAAGATTGAGCCGCACTTTTATCAGAAAAATATCCCGGGATATTGGACCGGACCGGGATATTCCGGCTCCGGATGTTTATACCAACTCCCAGGTTATGGCTTGGTTTATGGATGAATACAGCAGTATTAAAGGCAAAAATATTCCCGGAGTGGTAACCGGCAAGCCCATAGAAATAGGCGGATCAGTGGGCCGGGACAAGGCCACGGCTCAGGGCGGTTATTTTGTTTTTGAAAATTTTCAAAAAAGAGCGGGGATAGGCACGCAAGTCAGTATTGCTGTTCACGGTTTTGGTAATGCCGGCTCTCATTTTGCCCAAATCGCCTCAGATCAGGGTCATAAAATAGTAGCCATAGCTGATTCTAAAGCTACTATTTATAATCCTCAGGGTTTGGATATAGCTAAACTAAAAGAGCATAAATTTCAAAATGGCACAATTAAAGATTTTCCCGAAGCCCAGGAGATTACCTGGCAGGAACTTTTGGCTTTAGAGGTGGATCTTTTGGTTCCGGCTGCCTTAGAGGGTACTATTAACAAAGAAATCGCTCCAGAAATAAAAGCAAAAATGATTTTAGAGCTGGCTAATGGCCCTATTACTCCGGAAGCTGATGAAATTTTGGACAAAAAAGGGATGGTGATAATTCCGGATGTTTTGGCTAACGCCGGCGGAGTAATAGTTTCTTATTTTGAATGGGTGCAGAATCTGCGCAGTTATTATTGGGATGAAGAAAAAGTGGAAGGACGGCTTAGGCATAAAATAAACAAGGCCGCGGATGAGGTTTGGCAAGCCAAAGAAGATTATGAAGAAAATTTGCGCACCGCCGCCTATATTGTGGCCTTTTTGAGGTTGAGCCAGAGCTTAAAATTGCGAGGGGTATAAACTCTATTTATTATAATGTCTTCAGATAAACTCAGACAAATAAAAGATTTATTAAAACTTCATTACGGTTTTAGTGAGTTTCGTTCCGGGCAACAGGAGGCTTTGGAAAATATTTTAAGAAAAAAAGATACCTTGGTTATAATGCCCACAGGCGGAGGAAAATCCTTGATTTATCAACTTCCAGCCTTGGTTTTGGAGGGCGTAACCGTGGTGGTTTCTCCTTTGATTGCTTTAATGAAAGACCAGGTTGATTTCCTTAATTCCGTGGGTATCCCCGCCACCTTTATAAACTCTTCTATCAGCCCCCAAGAAGCCAAAGAAAGGATTGAAAAAATACAAGGAGGTTTTTATAAACTTCTTTATATTGCTCCGGAAAGATTTAACAACCAGGAGTTTGTTAAGCTTTTAGAAAACATAAAAGTGGATCTTTTTGCCGTGGACGAAGCTCATTGTATAAGTGAGTGGGGACATGATTTCCGCCCCAGTTATACTCGCCTTAACCAAGCCATAAACATATTGGGCAAGCCGCCGGTAGTGGCTCTGACCGCTACCGCCACCCCGGAAGTTAGAGAAGATATTATTAAACAACTTGATTTGTCCGGGCCCGCTCAGATCGTTACCGGATTCAGGAGGCCTAATTTGCAGCTGGGCGTAGCTCGTTTAAGCGAAACACAAAAAGCAAGCGCGGTTTTAAGCTCTGTTAGAAGTTTAGAAGAGCCCAGGGGAATTATTTATGTGGGTACGCGCGCCAAAGTGGATGAATTGACCCAAATACTTTTGCAAGAAGATTTTAAAGCCGTGGCTTATCATGCCGGCATGGAAGCGGAAGAGAGAAAATGGGTACAGGAGAAGTTTATGAAGGATGAGGTGGACATAATCATAGCCACCAATGCTTTTGGCTTGGGCATAGACAAGAAAGATATTCGTTTTATAATTCATCATAACACGCCCGGAACAGTGGAAGCTTATTACCAAGAAGCGGGCCGGGCCGGCCGGGACGGCAGGAGCAGTTTTTGTCTGCTTTTCTTTTCTCCCAAAGACAGGCACCTGCAAGAGTTTTTTATTCAGGGAGACAACCCTTCTCCGGAGACGATTTTGGAGGTTTATGATATTTTATTAAGCTATGAGCAAGAACAGATTTTATTTACTTACAGTGAAATAGGAGAAGCTTTGTCTGACAATGTCCCGGAGATGGCTATAGGCACAAGTCTGAAAATTTTGGAAAAAAATGGACTTTTAAGAAGGAGCCGGGAAAAGGCCGGAAACGCTTATTTGAAAGCAAAAGAGGATTTTAAAACTATTGAGAAAAAAATAAGTCCTAAGGCGCAAAAACAAACAGAGGCCTGGGCGTTTCTTAAGGAGAAATATGGAGACGAGCTAACCCAGGGTGCTTATTTTAGTTGGGAAGAGGTGGCTGATTTAACCGGAGTTAAAAAAGAAACCTTAAAAAGATTAGCGCGAAGCTTGTCAGAAAAAGGGGTTTTGGAATATTGCCCTCCTTTCAGGGGAACAGAAGTGAGGATTTTACAAAGATTAAGCAGGGAAGATACTGACTTAGATTATTCTTCTTTAAAAGAAAAAAGAAAAAGAGCTTATGAAAAATTGGATAAAATAGAGGACTATATTTATCACTCGGGTTGTCGCCAGGAATTTATTCTTAATTATTTTGGAGACCGGGAGGCCGCTCCTTGCGGAAAATGCGATAACTGTTTATCCTCTCCTGCTGCTTCGGAGGCAAGACCCAAAAAAGAAAAGAAAAAATCCAAACTCAACACCAAATTAACCCAGTTGGAAACCTTTGATCTTTACAAGCGGGGGCTGGGCATTGAAGAGATCGCGGAGAAAAGAGGTCTGTCATCGGCCACTATTGTCAATCATTTATGTTATTTAATAGAAAAAAAGTTAGTTAAAGATATTGACGGTTTAGTGGACAAAAAAATTCAGGCCAAGATTAAAAAAGCGGTTAAAAAAACAGGTAAAGGTAAGTTAAAGCCGATTTTTGAAGAGCTGGAAGAAAAAGTCTCTTATGAGGAGATAAAATTTAGTTTGGCTAAAAACAAAAGTAAAAATGAATAAAGAAACTGAGAAAAAATTATTAGAGTTGGTTAAAAAAAACTATACGGAAATTGCCGAGAGTTTTAACCAGACCAGGAAACGGCCGGTCTGGCCCGAGCTTTCCAAGTTGGCTGAGCGAGTTTCTTCGGGCGCTCGGGTTTTGGATGCTGGTTGCGGAAATGGCCGGCTTTTAGAGGTGTTTAAAGATAAAGAGGTAGAGTACCTGGGGGTGGATTTTAGTCCGGAGTTAATTAAAAAAGCCAGACAAAACTATCCGCAAGCCAAGTTTTTAGTGGCCGATGTTTTGGATTTAGGAAGTTTGGCGGAGGTTGATTTTGATTGGGTTTTTAGCGTGGCCGTTCTTCATCACCTACCGGGAAAGGATTTGCGTGTCCGCGCCCTTAAACAAATGAAGAATAAAATTAAAAAAGACGGAGAGATAATAGTTACGGTTTGGAATCTGGAAGCACAAAGATGGGCGCGCAGGATGAGATTAAAATTTTTTATCTTAAAAGTATTTGGCAAGCACCAAATGGACTTTGGGGATATTTTGTTTGACTGGAAAGGAGAAAAAGACAAAGGAGCTTCCCGGCGTTATTACCATGTTTTTAGAAAAAAAGAGTTAAAAAAAATAGCCAGAGAGGCCGGATTAAAAGTTAAAAAAATCTATAAAGATAAACATAATTATTATTTGCTTTTGGGAAAATAAAATTTGACAGATTGTGTGGATGTGTTATTTTTAAACATAAGAAATATGAGTATAATGCAGGGCTAGTTGTGTAAGGCAATTAGTCTTTTTTAATCAAAAAAATTTATTTTTTTTGATTCGCGGAGTAAAGTCTTGTAAAAAACATAAGACAATAAAAAAGGGAAGCTCTGAAAGTTGCAGAAAAATTAATAAAATCATTTAAAAGACTTGTTTTATTAATAAAATTAATAAAAAGTCTATAAAAACTATGTCAGAATTATCAAGCGCCATCAGGTCGGTTTGTGAGGAAAAAGGGTTAAATTATGAATCCGTTTTAGAAACCATTGAGTTTTCTTTAGCGGCCGCTTATAGAAAGGATTTCGGCCACAAAAATCAAAATATAAAAGTGGATTTTGATCCGGAAACCAGCAAAACCAAAATTAAAGATGTTAAAACCGTGGTGGAAGATTTGCCGGAATCGGAAGAAGATCCGGAGGAAGATGAAGAAAAAAATAAAAAGAAAAATGAAGATCAAGTTGAAGATCAAGACAAAAACAAAGAAGAAGAGGAAGAGGAAAGCAAAGAAAGAAAATTCAACCCCAAAACAGACATACAGCTCAGTGAGGCCAAAGATATTAAAAAAGACGCCAAGGTGGGGGATGAAATCACAATAGAGCTTGAAACCCCCGAAGGATATGGCCGGATGGCCGCTCAAACCGCCAAACAAGTAATAATTCAAAAACTAAGAGAAGCGGAAAGAGAAAATATATACACCGAATTTAAGGAAAAAGAAAAAGAGGTGGTTAACGGAGTGGTGCAAAGGCGAGAAGGACGCAATGTTTTGGTGGATTTGGGGCGAGCAGTGGGTTGTCTGCCTCCTGAAGAGCAAGTTTACGGAGAAAGATACAATTCCGGAGAGAGAATTAAGGTGTTTATTAAAGAGGTTAGTATGGAATCCCGAGGGCCGCGGATTATTTTGTCCCGCTCTTCCAGCGAAATCGTTAAGGCCTTGTTTTATTTGGAAATCCCGGAGCTTAATAATGGAACCATTGAAATTAGGGATGTTGCCCGTAGCGCCGGCTCCCGTTCCAAGGTGGCTGTTTGGACGGAAGTTGAAAATATCGATCCTATCGGATCTTGCGTAGGCCAGAAGGGTTCCCGCATTCAGACTATTATTAACGAATTGGGAGGAGAAAAAATTGATATCATTGAATATAGCGAGGAAATGGAAAAATATATTGCCAATTCTTTGTCTCCGGCTAAAGTAATTAATGTGGAGACAAACGAAAAAAACAAAACAGCCGAAGTTAAGGTTTCGCCGGATCAATTTTCTTTAGCTATTGGCAAAAAGGGCGAGAATATTCGTTTGGCCTCGGAGTTAATCGGCTGGAAAATTAACATTAAAGAAGACAAAGAGAGTTCGGAAGAAGAGCCCAAAGAAGTGAGCAGTGAAGAAATTTTGGAAGAAAACAAAGAAGAAGCGGAAG
>CAZXUK010000014.1:0-23839 GCA_964644045.1 uncultured Gammaproteobacteria bacterium | reverse complement strand
AAAATTCAGAAGAAAAACCCAAAGAAGTGAGCAGTGAAGAAATTTTGGAAGAAAACAAAGAAGAAGCGGAAGATGGTTCTGAAAAAGAAAACAAGTCTTCTCAAGAAACTGAAAATTCAGAAGAAAAACCCAAAGAAGTGAGCAGTGAAGAAATTTTGGAAGAAAATAAAGAAGAAGCGGAAGATGATTCTGAAAAGAAAGACAATTCTTCTCAAGAAACTGAAAATTCAGAAGAAAAACCCAAAGAAAAAAAGAAAAATAAGTAAATTAAATAATTTTTTATTTATGTCAGAGAAAATTTATGTAGTCGGACACAGGTCTCCTGACTTGGACAGCGTGGTCAGCGCTATTTCTTATGCGCAGTTAAAAAACACTATGGAGAAAACCAATGTTTATACACCGGCTGTGGCCGGAGAGTTGAATCAGGAAACCGAATATGTTTTAGAAAAATTTGGTTTTAACCAACCGGAAAAACTGGAAAAGGCCCAAGGGCTTAAATTGATCTTAGTTGACCACAATGAGTTTTCCCAGGCAGTGGAGAGTGCGGAAGAGGCGGAAATTTTGGAAGTTTTGGACCATCACAAAGTTAATTTTACCTACGGCCAACCCATTCCTTTTGAAGTTAAACCTTGGGGCGCTACCGCTTCTATTATTACTCAAAAATTTTTTGATCACAGTTTGGAAATAAATCAGAATTTAGCCGGTTTATTGCTTTCCGCTATTTTAGTGGATACAGTTATTACCAAGTCTCCCACTACTACGCAAAAGGATGCCCAAATTATTGAACAGCTTGCCCAGTTGGCTGAGGTAGAAAACTGGGAAGAATTTGGAGTGGAAATTTTTAAGGTTAGATCCAATGTTTCCGATCTGGACGCCGAGGAAATTATAAAAGGAGATTTTAAGGATTTTAATTTTTCCGCCGGCAAGTTCGGCGTGGGGCAGGTAGAGACCGTTGATTTGTCCGAATTTGACGACCGGGAAAAGGAATTATTAGAGACTTTAGACAAGTTAAGGGAATCAGGGGAGTATCATAGTACTATTTTGTTTATTACCGATATTATAAAAGAAGGTTCTCGTTTTTTGATCTCCAGCCAAGACGCCAAGGCCTTGGGAGAAGCTTTGGGAGCTGATTTTTCTGAAGATAATAAAGCTTTTATTCCCGGGGTTATGTCCCGTAAAAAACAGGTTGCTCCCAAGTTGGAAGAGCAATTTTCTTAAAAACAACCAAGTTATATAAAACCATTATTTTTAAAAGTTATTTTTTTATGAATGTAGAAAAAAAAGATTTAGACAAATCTCAGGTGGAGTTGAATATAGAGCTTTCCTGGGAAGAGCTTCAACCTTACATAGAAGAAGGAGCTCGTGAATTGTCTCAGGAAGTTGAAATCGAGGGATTCAGAAAGGGGTCTGCACCCGTGGAAGTGGTCAAACAAAAAGTGGGCGAAATGAGTGTTTTAGATAAAGCCGCTCGGATTGCGGTTAATAAAACTTTGGATAAAGCGATTGCGGAGAACTTGTCTTCTCAACCCATTGGCCAGCCCAAGGTGGATATCACTAAATTATCTCCCAATAACCCCATGGCTTACAAGGCGGTTTTATCCTTGCTTCCGGAGGTTAAATTGGGCGATTATAAAAATCATAAAATTGAAAAAGAGAAAGAAAAAGTGGAAGAAGGAGAAATAGACAAAACCTTAGAGCAGTTAAGGGAAAACCAGACCAAGGAAAATGTGGTGGACAGAGAGATAAAGGACGGAGATAAGGTGGTGGTTGATATTGATATGTCTATTGATGGCGTAGGAGTAGAAGGCGGCCAGAGCAAAGATACTGCTGTGGTTATGGGAAAGGAATATTTGGTCCCCGGTTTTGATAAAAACCTGTTGGGAGCCAAGAAAGGCGAGGAACTTAATTTTCAGATTGATTATCCCGAAGAGCATCATCAGAAGAATCTGGCCGGAAAAAAAGTGGACTTTAAAACCAAAGTTAAAGAAGTTTATGAATTGGAAAAACCGGAATTAAATGATGAGTTTGCCCAGAAATTCGGTTTTAAAACCCTGCAAGAGTTAAAGGATACCTTGGAGGGAAATATTGCCCAAGAAAAGAAGCAACAGTCGGAACAAAAAACCGAAATGAAAATGATTGAGGAAATTTTGGCCCAAACCGAATTCGGAGATATCCCCGATGTTTTATTGGAAGATGAAGCCGGTAAAATGTTAGGGGAAATGGAGCAAAACGTAACCAGTCAAGGCGGTAAATTTGAAGATTATCTCGGGAGTATTAAAAAAACCAAAGAGCAATTAAAAGAAGAATTAAAGCCGGAAGCGGAAAAACGAGTAAAAATAGCTTTATTGATCAGGGAGATCGGACAAAAAGAAGGAGTTGGAGCCAGCAAAGAAGAGGTGGATGAGAAGCAAAAAGAACTCCTGGAACAATATAAGGGTTATGAAAAAGTGGAAGAGAGAGTTAAAGAGCCCAGTTACCGCGCCTATTTGGAAAACATTATTGTAAACAATAAAGTGGTGCAAAAATTAAAGGATTGGAACTTAGTGTCAGAACAAGATAGTCAAAGTTCAGGTAGCAAGAAAGAAGATTCGGATAATAATTCTGAAGAAAACTCTGAAGAAAATGCGGATAATAAAAAGGAAGAAGATTCGGATAATAATTCTGAAGAAAACGTGGACAACAAAAAGGAATAATAAAAAATCAAAAGATTCAAGTTGAAATATTTTAAAAATGCTACAAAAATTTTGTAGCATTTTTAAACTAATACTTTTTGTCTCAAAACATAAGTCCGAATTATGGTTTATATTATTGATGGCAATAATTTAGCCGGAGAGATTGGTTTGTTAGATCAAGATAATTTTTCCGAAAAATTGTTAAAAAAACTATCCGGATTCACCGGCTCTAAAAAATGCGATTTTTATTTTGTTTTTGACAGTGCTCAAGCCCAAGGTGATAAATATTGGCAAGCTGAAAATGTTTTAGTGATTCGAGCTCCTCGGGATAGTTATTATAAAGATGCGGATGATAAAATTTTAGAAATAGTTGAGGAAATATTAGGCCGGGAGGAGGTAACACTGGTGAGTAGTGACCGGGAGCTAAAAGAAAAAGCATCTAAAATTAGCAGAGAGAAGAAGGCGGAGAAAAAATTGAAAATAGAAAATTCTTCAGCTTTCGCTTTTCGGGTTTTGGGAGACAGAGAAACAAACATAAATGAAGTTGACTTAAGTGATCAAGAAGTTCAAGATATAAACAAAGGATTGCTTGAGAAATTTAGGAGAAATAAAAATTAATCAAAACATATGGAAATTAAACAATTAGCGCAAAAAGGCAAAGAAATTTGGGGAGAAGAGAAGTTGCCTTTGTCTCAAATTATTGTTAGGTTAGGCAAAGTGTTGGGAGATATTTGTCGTTGGGAAAGAAATGAAGCTAAAGACAAAGAATTTAGAACTGAAGAGGAGTTAAAAAAGGAGTTGGGAAATTTAATTTTTTCTTCTGTTAAGTTTTGCGGAGAACTGGGCCATGATCCGGAAGAATGTATTGAGTTGGCCATTAAAGCTCAGAAGAATTATCAAAAATAAACTTTAAGGATTAAGTATGCCGGTTTTAGCCAGAAATAAAAAGGCCCATTTTGATTACGAGGTTTTAGAGACTTACGAAGCCGGTTTAAAGTTGCTTGGACACGAAGTAAAATCGGTTAAAAATGGCCGGATGAGCTTGAAAGGAAGCTTTGTGGTTTTAAAACAACAGGGCGAGAACAAGCTCCCGGAGTTTTTTTTGATCAATGCCCATATTCCTCTTTATAAACAGGCCGGAGATATTAAAAATTATGACCCTTATCGCGATCGCAAATTACTTTTAAGAAAAAAGGAAGTTCGTTATTTATTGGGAAAAAAGCAGGAAAAGGGCTTGACATTAGTACCTATAAAGTTGTATACTAAGCATGGGTTTATAAAGTTGGAATTCGGTTTAGCCAGAGGTAAGAAAAAATATGACAAAAGAGAAGATTTGAAACGAAAAGATCTGGATAGGCAGAAAAGAGAGCTTTTGAAAAAGAAAATGACACGACAAAACTTAAAAGAACTTTAACAATTAAATTAAATTCATCTTAGAACTTTTAACGGCCGTAGAGCTTTTGCTCGCTGTTAAAAAATTATAAGATACTTTACTTTTTGAAAAAGTTTTTAAAATGGGGGATGTCAGGCATCGCTAATAAATTCATTGTTTGGCACGCGGACCGTGCTCGGGAAAACAAGCACGTAAATAATGTTTTCCTAAACATAAGTGCAAAAAACATTGCAAAGAAAGCGGCCTTCACTATGAAAGTTCCCGCTTTCGCTCCTGTTGCAGTATAAATACTTGCAACCATCTTGCCGGTGACTTCTCATAGCCGGACCAAGGTGTCAACCATGAGAATAGGTTTTTAAGGTAGCCCTTGTCTTAAAAACCGAAAGCAATTAAGGGCTCGCTACCGCTCTTTTGTCCGGTTTTAGAGGCGGTGGTTAAAAATCAAATCGGACTATGTTCGTAGAAGTGTGGACAAGGATTTATTACACGCGGGTTCAAATCCCGCCATCTCCACAACAAAAAAAGGGCTTTAAACTAAGCTCTTTTTTATTTTTAAATTATTCCTATATTCCCGGCGCCTGAATACGGCTTCTCATCCCATTACCACGTCCAACAAAAAAAATCCCCTGGCGGGGATCTTTTGTTGGAGCGGGTAACCCCGTAAAGGTCGCTTCGCTCCCACGGGGGCAGGCGGGCCCAGCCCCTGAACAGGGACTGGGTAAAAATCTCACCACCTGGCCGGCTATATGGTTTAGCTTCCTTTTTTAAATTATTGAAAATATTTTTATTTTTAAATTGTTTCTATGTTCCCGGCGCCTGAATACGGCTTCTCATCCCATTACCACACATAAAAAAACATCCCGCAAGGGGATGTCTTTTTATGAGCGGGTAACGGGAATCTCACCACCTGGCCGGCTATATGGTTTAGCTTCCTTTTTTAAATTCTTGAAAACATTTTTATTTTTAAATTATTCCTATATTCCCGGCGCCTGAATACGGCTTCTCATCCCATTACCACGTCCAACAAAAAAATCCCCTGACGGGGATCTTTTGTTGGAGCGGGTAACGGGAATCGAACCCGTATCTCTACCTTGGCAAGGTAATGTAATAACCATTATACCATACCCGCGGTTTTACTTATGATTTTAGATTTATTATAAATCAAAAATCAAAAATCTTCAATCAAAAATCATAAATCTTAAATGAGAATGTGCTGCGGGGGAGACTTGCCCGCCAAATTTGTCTTCGGCAAAGGCGGGTTACTCGCTCGCACGCTCGCAAAACTCCTCAAAAAATCTTTAATCAAAAATCGTAAATCTTCAATCAAAAATCGTAAATCTTAAATGAGAATGTGCTGCGGGGGAGACTTGAACTCCCACGGTATGTTACTACCATTGGATTTTAAGTCCAACGCGTCTACCAATTCCGCCACCGCAGCGCCGGTTAAACAAAAAGAGCTCCTTTAAGCTCAAAAATACTATATCAAAAGATTTCGGCTTTGGCAAGCAGACTTGATTTTTAGCTAAACATATTGTAGAATAAAAAATAAAAATTTTTTATGAGAAGAAAATGGCGTAAGCCAAAACCAAAACAAGAAAAACAAATTATCGCTAACGAAAGAATCAAGGCGGATAAGGTTTTTTTGGTTTCCGAGGAAGAGGGGAAAATCGGGGAAATAGACAAGGAAGAGGCCTTAAAAAAAGCGCGGGAAGAAGAAATGGACCTGGTTTTAGTTAACCCCAAGGTTGATCCTCCGGTAGCCAAAATTACTGATTTGGGTCGGCTTAAATACGAGAGCGAGAAAAAAGCGCATAAACAAAAAATGCAGCAGAAAAAAGTGGAAACCAAGGGAATTCGCCTATCTGTGCGTATAAGTAAACATGATTTTGATGTTCGCATCAATCAGGCCAAAAAATTCCTGGAAAAAGGAAATAAATTAAAATTGGATTTATTTTTAAAAGGGAGAGAAAAACAATACCCGGAAAAAGCCAAGGAAATTTTGGAAAATTTTGTGGAGGAGCTTAAAAAGGAGGAAAATTTGAACATAACCGAGGAACAACCCTTGACAAAACAGGGCGGAAGGTATACTATTATTTTAGTAAACAAAAAGTAGAAGTGCTTCAAATCAGGTTTATGCCTGTTTTTTCTTTTTAACAAAGAAAAAATGGATTTTTCTTTGTTCGCGGAACATACGCGGACTTACGCTGAAAATTAGTATTTTATACATATGTCTAAAATGAAAACCCAAAAATCAATTGATAAACGGTTTAATTTGACCAAAACCGGAAAAATGATAAAGCGTAAAGCCGGACAAGATCATTTTAATGCCAAGGAATCAGGCGATGTCACCCGAAGCAAACGTCGGGATATTAAAGTTGATTCGAGTTTGGCTCAAAATTTAAAAAAAAGGATTTTAAATTAAAAGGACTATGCCCAGAGTAAAAAGAGGAAAAACCCATGTAAAAAAGAGAAAAAACTTATTAAAAAAAGTTAAAGGTTTTAAATGGGGAAGAAAAAATTTAATTCGTTTGGCTAATACCGCGGCCACCAAAGCGGGATCTCATACTTATAGAGATATCAAGAGGAAAAAAAGAGATTTTCGCAAGTTGTGGCAAATAAAAATAAATGCTTTTGTTAGAGAGCTGGGCCTTTCTTATTCTCAATTTATAAAACACTTAAAAGACAATAAAATTGAGTTAGACAGAAAAATTTTAGCTGATTTGGCCGTAAATAACAAAAAGATATTAACTCAAGTAGTAAAAAAGATCAAGCCCCAAAAATAGTAAGGTGTTTATAAATTCAGAAATTTTATCACATTTATCGTTTTGGACGAAAAATAATACGAATGGAAGTGATAAAACAGTTTAACTTTAGAGAAAACTAACATGATCGCAATCAAAATTATACAAATTATTATAGCTATTTTGTTAATAGCTTCTATTCTTCTACAAAACAGGGAAAGCGGACTTTCCAGCGCTTTTGGGGGTAGCGGTTCTAATGTTTATATGACCAAACGCGGTGCGGATAAATTTCTGTTTTATGTCACCATTGTTTTGGCTATACTTTTTTTTGGGATCTCTCTTTTAATTTTATTTTTCTAATAAATTTAAATCGTGAACTTTTTTAACAAGACAACCTTTTGGCTTAAGAAAATAAAGAGAAAAATAACGGATTTTTTTGTTTGGATTAAAAAAAAGATCTTAAAAACCCCCAAGCAGACACAAACTGACTGGGATTTAAAATTGGTAAGCTCTCTTTCTCGTTCCAAAATACCCGGCTTAAAGCAGCTTAAGTATATTAAAAAATTTCTTTCCTCCAAAGAGTTATGGTTAATAAGATTTTTGGTGTTAATTATTTTTTTAAACCTTGTTTTTTTAGGGTTTAATTTTTACCAGAAAAAATTGGAGGTGGTTCCCAAACAAGAAGGCACTTATATAGAAGGGTTAGTGGGCAATCCTCAGTATATCAATCCTTTGTATGCTTCAATCAATGATGTGGATAAAGATATTAGTAATTTAGTTTATTCTTCTTTATTTAATTTGAGCAAGGACAAAGGATTAAAAAAAGATCTGGTAGAAAAATACGAGGTCAATAAGAAAAAAACCAAATACACCTTAACTTTAAAAAAGGGAGTAAAATGGCATAATGGAAAAAATTTAAGTGTTGATGATGTTATTTTTACTTTTAAGGCCATAAAAAATTCTAAATATAACTCCCCTTTAAAGAAAAAATTCGCCGGAGTGGAAGTGTCCAAAGTGGATAATCATAAAATTGAGTTTCTTTTATCCGAATCGAACCCGTTTTTTTTGCAAAAGTTGCGTTTCGGAATAATTCCCCGATTTTTATGGTCGGAAATCACTCCCGGTTCGGCTCGTTTGGCAGAGCTTAATTTAAAGCCGGTGGGGTCGGGTCCTTACAAATTTAAATCTTTAATAAAGGATAAATACGGGAATATCTTGGATTATAAATTGGAGGTAAACAAAGAATATTACAAAAAAGAGCCCTATATTGAAAATCTGGAATTTAAATTTTTTGCGAGCACAGAAGAAGCTATTAATGCTTTGAACACCAATGAAGTGGACGGTTTGGCTCATATCCCCCGGGAATTTTTTTCTCAATTAGTGGCTCGAGATTCTTTAAATATTCGGAAACTTCAGCTTCCGCGCATAAATTCCTTATTTTTTAATGAAAAAAACAATTCTATTTTAAAGGACACGGAGATAAGACGGGCCTTGACTTTGGCCATAAACAAAGAAAGAATAATTTCCAAGGTTTTGGGCCCGGCCGGTTTTAGAAATCATTCTCCTTTGCCCGAATTCAGTTTTTATAACATTTCCGGTTTGAACAAACATTCTTTTAATATTACAAAAGCAGAGGAAATTTTGAAAGAAAAAAAGTGGCTCAGGTCGGAGATAACCAAGGAAGAAATTTCTAAAATAAAAGAAAAGGAAGAAAAACAAAAAGAAGAAGAGGAGAAAAAAGAGGAAGAAGAAGAAAATACAGAAAAAGAAAGTTTGAGTGTGCAAGAAAAAACCAAACTAACTTTAGGTGCGGGAAAATGGAGGGTTAAAAAAAGTGAAAAAGAGGATAGCGATAAAGAAGATGAACAATATTTTATAGTGGAACTTGCTTATCCTCAACAAGTTCCTTATGAAGAAATTGCCGGATTAATTAAGGAATATTGGGAAGAAGTGGGGGTAAAAACCGTTTTGAGGCCGGTAAAGGTGGAAAATTTAAACTCTCGAGTTATAGAAAAGAGAAATTTTCAAACTCTTCTTTACGCCCAGGTTTTTGAAATATACCCCGATCTTTATTCTTTTTGGCACTCCTCTCAAGCGGAAAAAGGCCTAAACATTAGTGGTTATAAAAATGAAAAAGTCGATAAATTATTGGAAGAGGCCCGAAATCTAAAACCTTTTTCCGAAGAGAAGATGGCCAAATATAAAGAAGTTCAAAAGATTATTAACAGGGAAATTCCGGCCATTTTTATTTATTCAACTTATTATAATTATATCCAAAGTAAAAAAATCAAGGGATTTGAAGGGAAAAAGATTTATTCTCCTTCTGATCGTTTTGTGGGTATTTCCGATTGGTATATAAAAACCGGCAAAAAAATAAAGTGGTAATTTATAAAATATATTTATTTAATTTAGATTATTAGAACTCTTTAATAAACTTTTCGTTTTTCAGTTAGCATGAAAAACGAAAACACTCAAAAAATTATGAAACAAAAACATTATTCTTCAAAACAGGGTTCTCCCCGGTCTTTTTCCGTCTCCCGGGATCGAACCAACAATTATTCTAAAAATAAAAAAAATTCTTCTAACAATAGAAGAAATTCTCCTTCCGAGGAAAACAAAAAAAATTATTATCAAGGAAATAGCCGTAAGGATGACACTTTGAAAGTAATTGTCTTGGGCGGCCTGGAGGAAGTGGGTCGTAATATGACTTTATTGGAATACAATAAAGAGATCATTATTATTGATATGGGCCTTCAGTTTCCGGAAGAGGACATGCCCGGTATTGATTACATTATTCCCAATATTGATTATTTACAAGGCAAAGAAGATTGGGTTAAGGGTGTGGTTATTACTCACGGACATTATGACCATATCGGGGCTATTCCTCATTTTATGGAAAAAATCGGCAACCCCCCTCTTTTTACCGGAGAATTAAGCGCGGGTTTAATCAAAAAAAGATGGGAAGATTTTAGGCGGAAATCAGAATTGAATCTTCAGATTATTAATGAAAAATCGCATATTAAGCTGGGAAGAAATTTTCAAGTTGATTTTTTGCGAGTTAATCATTCCATCCCCGATTGTTTTGCTGTAATTATTAATACCCCGGTGGGCAAGATCATTCATACCGGAGACTTTAAGATTGATTATTCTCCGGTAAATGACAGGCCGGCGGATTTGAATCGGATTGCTCAAATCGGGGGCGAGGGGGTAAAACTTTTAATGTCTGATTCCACGGACGCCACTCACGAAGGTTACCAAATATCAGAGTCTTCTATTGGAGACGAGATGAGCAAAATTTTTGAAAAAGCGGAAGGCAGAATTATTATCGGAACTTTTGCTTCACAATTAAGTCGTATTCAAAAGATTTTTGATTTGGCTGCTCAATATGGACGAAAAGTATATCTGCAAGGTAGAAGCATTAATGATAATGTGGATATTGCCCATAAAATAGGTTATCTCAAATTCAGTCCCAAAATTTTGATTCGGGATCAAGAATTCAAAAAAGCCTCGGACGAAAAATTGGTAGTCGTGGGCACCGGAGCCCAAGGAGAAAGTAATGCTTTTTTGGCCCGGGTGGTTAACGGAGAGCATCGCAATATTCAGCTAAAAAAGGGAGATACGGTTGTTTTTTCTTCTTCGGTTATCCCCGGAAACGAAAGAACCATTCAGGCCCTGAAAGACGCTATGACTAGACAGGGAGCGGAGATTATCCATTATGAAATGATGGATGTTCACGCCGGAGGTCACGCCAAGGCCGAGGATTTAAAACTTATGATGAGACTTTTAAAACCCGAGTATCTTATGCCCATTGAAGGTAATCATTATTTACTTAAAGCTCATGCCGATTTGGCCGAGCAAGTTGGTATTCCCAAAAGCAATATTTTTGTAGCTGACAACGGTCAAGTAGTGGAGTTTAAGAAAAACAACTCCGGCCAAGCCGTGGGCAAATTAACTCCCAAAAAAGTTTTAACCGATTATGTTATGGTTGACGGTTTGGGAGTGGGAGATATTTCCCATATCGTTTTACGGGACAGAAAAGTTATGTCTGAAGACGGTATGGTGGTAGTTATTGCCACTATTGATTCTAAATCAGGAAATATTATTGGCAATCCCGATATAATTTCTCGCGGTTTCGTTTATATGAAAGAAAACCGAGAGCTTATTGAAAGCACTCGGTCCAGGGCTAAAAAATTAGTGCAAAGCCATCGTTCCGATACTGCCGCGGAGGTGGATCATATCAAAAACAGGATTCGCGATGATGTGGGACAGTTTTTATTTAATAAAACCAATCGTCGGCCTATGGTTTTGCCCGTGGTTATTAAAGTTTAAAACTCTCGGGAAATATTATTTTTAACTTGCCCCCACATATCCATTAAGCGATCTTCAATAAATTCGGTATTCTCATCTTCGGAAATTTTTCCCTTGGATTGAAAATATTCAATGGTTTCTTCCACATATTGCTTATAAGCATCGCGGTCATAACCGCCTTGCTCCCGCATTTTTTTCTTTACCAAGCTAAGTATTTCTTCAATTATAGCTTCCATAATTTTATATTTTTAAGACTTAGGTATTTTTATTATAAGATTTGGCAGGTAAATGTCAAATTTTTGTAATTGACAGTTTTGTTTTTGAAATTTATGATTAAAGCATTATTTTTATATTAAGTTTTTTATGGCTTTATCTGTGGGCATAGTCGGACTTCCTAACGTGGGAAAATCCACTCTTTTTAACACTTTAACCCGAAAGCAAGTGGAGGCCTCTAATTATCCTTTTTGCACCATTGATCCCAATATAGGCGTGGTTAAAGTGCCTGACGAAAGATTAAACAAAATTGCCCAGATTTCCCAACCCAAAGAAATTATTCCCACTTTTATAGAATTTTATGATATTGCCGGTCTGGTTAAGGGGGCCAATAAAGGAGAGGGTTTGGGTAATCAGTTTTTGTCCCATGTTCGGGAGTGTGATGCTATTTGCGAGGTGGTTAGGGATTTTAAAAGCACTGATATAATTCATGTGGACGGTCGAATTAATCCGGAAGAAGACAAAGAAATCATTGACACCGAGCTGATGTTGGCTGATTTTTCTACTGTAGAGAAAAGGTTGGAAAAAGAAAAAAAAGGAGCCAAAAGCGGAGACAAAAAAATTCAAGCCAAGGTAGAGCTGTGGCAGAAAATAAAAGACAATCTGGAAGAAGGAGTACCGGTAAGAAAGCTGGGTTTAAGCCAGGAAGAAAAAGAAGAGATTAAAGAATTAAATTTGCTTACTGCCAAGCCGATTTTGTATGTTTTAAATGTGGATGATACTCCCGGAGGAGAGGAGAAAAATCATTTCCTTAAGTTAAACATAAAACAAGAGCAAGAAATAGCCTCTTTACCCGCAGAGGAGCAGGCCGAGTATATCCGGGAGCTGGGCCTGGAGCAGAGCGGTTTGGATAAATTAATAGAAGCCTGTTACGAGCTTTTGGGCCTTATTACTTTTTTTACTACCGGTAAAGACGAAACCCGGGCCTGGACCGTGAAAAAAGGCGCTACCGCTCCGGTGGCTGCCGGCAAGATTCACACTGACCTGCAAGTTGGTTTTATTCGGGCAGAAGTAATTAATTGGCAAGATTTTATAAAAGCGGGAAGCGAGGCAACCGCCCGCGAACAAGGTCTTATACGTACCGAAGGCAAGGATTATATTGTCCAAGACGGAGATATTTGCCATTTTCTTCATAGTAAATAAAAAAATAAACCCCAATTCCTTTTGTTTTTCAGGAATCGGGGTTTTTATCTTTTTATTTTTTCCCAAATCTCTTCCAGGAAGTAGACTTGGTCAGCTTCCTGGGCCAGGTCGTAGGCCAGAGAGTCTTTAGTGGAGGCAACCACTATCTCCTCTGACCCCTTTTTTTTCAGGGCCTGGAGAAGGTAGATAAAATCAGAGTCTCCGGAGAGAAGTACTATTTTATCTAAATGGTTTTCTTCTTTTGCCAAATACTCCAGTATATCCACGGTCATCTCTACATCTAAATCCCCCTTTTTAATGGTTTTTCCATTGTCAGTATTGATAAGGCGGGGAGACTTGGTGACCGGGTCTGCTCCTATGGCTCGCAGGAAGCTGGTAAAACTTTTCATTCCTTCCGAGCCCTCCTCTTCCGGGCTGGTGGTGATATAGACTTTAAAGTATTTTAGCTCTCCTCCGCAAGAGAAAGTGTTGCGGAGCTTGACATAGTCTATTTCACCTTTTACCAGCCCTTTCTCTTGGGCATTTTTGGTGGATTTGTAAAGATTATAATTATCCACTATAATGCCCACTTGCTTCTCTGGGCATTTTTCAGGTAGCATGGTTTTTCTCCTCTTTTTTAAGGTTTAAAAAATTTAAAAGATCAATATATTATATTTTTTGAGAGATTT
Source organism: uncultured Gammaproteobacteria bacterium (assembly GCA_964644045.1). Taxonomy (GTDB): domain Bacteria; phylum Patescibacteriota; class Patescibacteriia; order Patescibacteriales; family JAGXOH01; genus JAIOTG01. The sequence goes on along the minus strand of CAZXUK010000014.1, from coordinate 10,641 downwards.
ATTATAATAAAAGTTTTTTCTGGAATTGTCAATAGTTTTAGCCAAATTTACGATTTTTGCAAAATTACGATTTCCCGCCAAACTTTTTGCCCGGAGCGATAATAAAGCAGGCTTTTTCTTGTTTTAATATAATCTTTTGAGTTCGGAGTTATTAAATTTTTATCTAAAGGTTCTTTTTTCTTTAGATTTTTTACTGTCGGGTTTAGAAAAACAGAACCATTTTGAAAAACCGGCCAAATCATTACAATTTTTCCTCCCGGTTTCAGGATTTTTTCCGCCTCTTTCAGAAAAAGAGTATATAATTTTTCCAATTCAGAGACTACCTGAGAGAAATCTATTTCTCCTCTTTGCGGGCCCAGATAAGGCTCGGTTACTATTAAGTCTATGGAGCTTGAATCAAATTTGGCGCTTAAATTCTCCGCCTTTTCTTTAAAAATTTTTAAATTAATCTCTTTTAGCCCATGTTTTTCTCTAAGCCAGCTTAGGTTTGCTTTGGTGTCTTGAATAGCTTTTTCTGAGGTGTCAGTGCCTATTAGGTTCTGCCAACCACTTAAAGTGGCTTCAGCCAAAATAGTGCCTGAGCCGCAGAAAGGATCCAGAAGCAGGGCTTTCCCCGGATTTTTTATTCCACCCAGATTGATCATGATTTGGGCCAGCTTAGGAGGAAGCATGCCGGAGTGACTGTCTCTTTGCGGACGGCCATAGTCGCGGTCAGATAGGGAGCGGAAGTCCTGGACTGTTAGGGTTTGGCCTATGAGAATTTGGTTTTGTTTTTTGGCTAAAATGATTTCCAGGCCGTTGCGAGCTAAATTATTGGTCTCTACCACTACGCTGGAGAGAGTTTTTTCTTTACTGGTAACCAGACGAGAGCTCATGCCTTCCGCTTTTAGCTCTTTTTTGATTTCCAGACCCAGTTTGTGAGTGTTGCCTATATTTGGGCTATAAGAAGAGAGGCCAAATTTAAATTTTCCGGTTTGTTTTTTTGCCTTTTTCAGGGCTATCTCTGCCAAAGCCTTTTTTAGCGCTTTGTCTCCATCAGCTACACTTGTTTCCAGGGAGGCGATTTTTATAATCCCGCCCAAGCTCTTGATAGTTTTTATTGGATTTATTTTTTCCGTTTTCAAGATGGCGATGTTTTTATTTATTAAACTAAGCCTTTCTTTGCCAAAAAAATTCTCAAGCTCGGCTAAAGATATATGAGGATGATTTCCTAAGACAAATAAATATTTCATAAAGGGCTTTTTATGTTTTTTAAATTAGGATTCATTACTTTGGTATAGGCTTGCGTGGTCCTGATATTGTTGTGACCCAACAACTCTTGGACATATCGCACATCTGTTCCGTTTTCCAATAAATGGGTGGCAAAACTGTGTCTAAGAGAATGGAAGGTGGCCGGTTTTTTGATCCCCGCTTTCTTGAGAGATTTTCTAAAAACACTTTGGAAGGATCGAGCTGTTAATTTTCCTCCTCTATTTGAGTCAAAAACATAATCGTTTGCCTTTTTGTTGCTAACAAGAGACCTGATTTCATCTTTAAGTTTTTCTGCTAATATCGTTATCCGATCCTTTTTACCTTTAGCCCCTTTAAGGTGGATGAAGAGTTCCTTCAAGTCAATATCCCCCACTTTTAGATTCTGAATCTCGCTAATCCTTAACCCGCTTCCATAGGAAAGCGCAATAGCTGTCCTGTATTTTTGATTGGGAGTATTTTGTAAAATTTTTTTTATTTCATTTCTCGTCAGAACCGAAGGCAGTTTTTGGCTTCGTTTGGCAAATTTTAAATCAATTTTTTTCGAATCTTTTAGAATTTCTTTATAGAAAAATTTGATCGCGTTTAGCGCTAAATTAACAGTCTGCGGAGAATTTTTCTTTTCGGTTTTTTCCAGTAAAAATTTTTCAATCGCTTCTTTTTTATTTTTCAGGTTTCTTTTTTGGGCAAAATCCAAATATTGTTTGATATACATCAAGTAAGCTTTCCTCGTTTTTGAAGAATAATTTCTTATTTTTAGCAAATTTTCAGCTTGCTGTAGATAATTTTTCATGTTAAAATTTTAATGTCAAAACTTTGACATTGAAATTTTATAATTTTTCGTATTTCATGTCAAATAATGCTTTTATACGAAATTAATTTCGCATAAAAATGAGTTATGCAAAATTTGCTGCGACCGTTCGCCTCCGCTCACGGCCCCATCAAATTTTGCATAATGTGTGCGCTTACCAGCAACTGCCATGCGCCAATTTTCTGGCCTCGCTAACGCTCAGCGCAGAAAACTGTCGCATAACAGCTGCTTATCTGAAATTTCTTTCCGCAAACCCTATCGGGATTTGCTCCAAGAAACATCAGATCAAGCGCACACATTAGGCGACATTTTCTTTCAAATTATTTTTTGCTCATAAGAAAAAAGGCGTCAGCTGTGCAAGCGAACGCCTTGAGTTTGAGCCGGATCTACTCTTCGGATTACCAAATTCCGAGTGGCGGCACCGGTCCGAAATCGTATCCCATTGCAGTCATCGTGATTACGATAGCCATAACATATGGGAAAATAGTATAGTACAGATTTACCATAACAGTCACCTCCTTTAAATTTGTTCCCCGTATAACAACGGATACAGTAAATCTATCAGGGGAACCAATATTATTATAGTAACGGGGATTAATAGAAATGATATCTGTAAGCAAAACATCGTTATCAGAAGAGTCATCATTTTGGCTACCTCCTAGTTTTATAAAAGAGCAGATCCTCGCAATAGCGAGAAACCACTCCTTTGAGTTAAAAGACGATTTCTCAACTATTAATGCTTTAGTATAACAGATAAAGGTTTATTCGTCAACCGCAAAAAATAATTTGAAAGAAAACGCTACGGGGGCGCTGCGCTTTCGCTACACTTCGTTCCGCTCACCCTCGCCTAACACCGAGTATGCGGAAAAAGGCTCGGCTCACCTTTTTCCCAAATTCGCTTTTCTCTGTTGGGTGGTAATTTAAGCTAAATTCGGCTAAAATAGTAATAAGTTTATTCAAATAATAATCAATAAATCCGAAAAGCGAACTTCGCATACTCGGGAACGTTATACGCAATTAAATTTTCACTCTTTCTAAATCTCATTCTTCTTTTAGAAAAAGAAGCAAAAGAGGGGGAGTCCAGGTGCTACGCACATATTGCCTTTTACTTCGTAAAAGAAATCTCTTAAGAGGGGGCTTTTAGTCCTTCGGACAGATAGTCTTTTTCTGCGAAAAAGAAAATTGACACAAACATTTAAAAACCGTAATATATATATGCTAATAAATAACTATTATAATTAACTAACGAGGTGCTTATGATGAAAAAACAAAACAAAATTTATTTAGGAATAGGAATTGTTGCCGTAGTTTTGATTGCTACTATTGCAATGTTTTCAGTTCCAAAAGGAGAAGAAACAATTAAGATTGGATTTATGGGTCCTTTGAGTGGAGGACCTTCTTTATGGGGCCAGGGCTCTTTGAATATGATAAATTTAGCAGTTGATGAGATAAATCAGCAAGGAGGTATAGATGGAAAAAAGCTTGTTATAATACCAGAAGATGGAAAATGTCAATCAGAACCCGCTGCTACTTCTGCTCAAAAATTAATTAATGTTGATGGCGTTAAATTTATTTTAGGAGGACATTGTAGTCCAGAAACTGCTGTGATTGCTCCTATTCTTGAAGAAAATAACGTGTTTGGACTTGCTGGAGTTAGTACAGCAACAGGAATTTTAGATGATTATGATTATATGTTTAGGACAAGTCCATCAAATATGGATCAAGCAACATTAATATCAAAGGTGGCTCTAGAAAAATATAATTTAGATAAAATTGCTGTTCTTACAGCTTCAACAGCTTTTACAAAAAGTATTGCTAATGATTTTATAACCTCTTTCGAAGATCAAGGAGGAGAAATCATAACAACAGAAGAATATATATGGCCGGATACATCTGATTTCAAAACACACTTAACCAAAATTAAAGATTTGAATCCAGACGCAATATTTGTTTCAAGCCAAGGTACTGAAGGTGTACAAATAGTGAAACAGATGAAAGAATTAGATATAGATGCAGTATTAACAGGAAATACAGTTTTCATACATAAAAAAACCTATGCGAAATCTGATGGGGCGCTTCCTGAAACTGCATTTACTGTCGCCCCTTACGTGGATCCAGCAACAGAAAAAGCATCTCAACTAATTAACAAATATAAAACAAGATACGGCGAAGAAGTTCCTTATAACTTATTTTTTGTTGGAGCAGCTTATGATGGAGTTTATATGCTAAAAGATGCATTGATAAATTGTGGTGAAGATACTAAATGCGTAAAAGATTATTTTTCTAACATAGAAAATTGGCAGGGAGCAACAGCCACCTATTCATTTGATGTAAACGGTGATCCGATTCTAAAAAATTGGAGAGAGTTAAGAATTGTGAATGGGAAAGAGGTTTTTGAACCCATCCCTTAATTTTTAACAAAAACTTTATTAACTTCTTTTTTATTTTATTTATTAAAGAGGTAAAATAATATGTCATCAATCGCATTTCAACTGTTAATTAATGGTCTTATTGCTGGTGCGATTTATGCTTTAGTTGCTTCCGGATTTTCTTTAATTTATTCTACAAATAAGTTTATTCATTTTGCTCATGGTGCAGTTATTGCTTTTTCTGCTTATGTGTTATATTTCTTGTTTTCCGTTTTAGGAATAAATTTTGGTTTTAGTATTGTTTTAGCAATTGTCTTTGCATCATTGCTTGGTTACTTATTAGACTTTATAGTTTACAAACAATTAAGAAAAAAGAAAACTTCTTCTGTTATTCTTTTGATTGCGAGTGTTGGTTTATTGATTTTGTTAGAATCCTTAATTTTATTATTATTTGGAGCAGATGTTAAAACAATTGGTTTTATTGAGGTTTCAAAAGGAATGGAATTTTTAGGAGCAATAATAACTCCACTACAATTATTTATTATAATTTCTTCATTAATTCTTTTAGCCGGGCTTTTCCTTTTTATGAAAAAAACAAAACTAGGAAAAGCCATGCGTGCTGTTTCAGATAATAAAGATGTTGCTGAGATTGTTGGCATCTCTTCTGAAAAGATTTATTCTTGGAGTTTTATCATCGGTTCTGCTGTTGCTGGAATTGCTGCAATATTAATAGCTTTAGAGCAAAATCTTGAGCCAACGATGGGAACTAATCTAATGATTAAAGGTTTTGCCGCAGCAATTATTGGAGGAATTGGAAGTGTTCATGGAGCAGTTTTAGGTGCATTCTTATTGGGAATTGTTGAAAACTTTGGAATTTGGTATCTTCCAAGTGGATATAAAGACGCAATTGCATTTGTACTATTATTCGTTTTTTTATTATTTAGACCGCAAGGAATTTTAGGAATTAAAAGGAGAGCAGAAAAATGATAGAAGCATATTTTATCCATTTAGCAATTCTTGTAGGAATTTACTTAATTCTTGCTTTATCTTTACAATTAGCTTTAGGTTATACTGGATTAATAAATTTAGGACATATTGCTTTTTTTGCTATTGGTGCATACACTTCAGCTTTACTTACTTTAAACGGGATTCCTTTTATCATAGCGATTATTTTAGCAGGAATTGTCTCTGCATTTTTTGGATTTTTGCTTTCAATCCCAACAAACAAACTTAAGGGAGATTATCTCGCTCTTGCAACTTTAGCATTTACCTTTGTTGTATATGCAATTACTTTGAATTGGACTTCTTTAACAAGAGGACCTTTAGGATTGCCTGGAATTCCAAAACCATCAATTTTAGGATTAAGTTTTTCTTCAAATCTAAGTTTTCTTATTCTAACACTAATCATATTTTTAGCTGTTTATTTCATAATAAAACGAATTATCGATTCTCCTTTTGGAAAAGTTTTAGAAGCAACAAGAGATAATGAACTTGCAACAAAAGTTTTAGGGAAAAACACTTTTAAGATTAAATCAATTGCTTTAGGAACTTCTGCTTTTTTTGCAGGAATTGCAGGAAGTCTTTATGCTCATTACATAACCTATATTGATCCTTCAAGCTTTACTATAATGCAATTGATTCCGATATTGTGTATTGTTATTATTGGCGGTTTAGCATCATTAAAAGGAACAATTATTGCAACAATAATCTTAATATTGCTTCCAGAGCCATTAAGATTTATTGGATTTCCTTCTTCAGTTGTTGGACCAATGAGACAGATAATTTATGCCCTAATACTATTACTAATATTAATTTACAAACCAAAAGGTTTTTTTGGCAAGGTGGAGTTGGAATAAAATGTTAAAAATATCAAATTTATCAAAACATTTCGGAGGAGTAAAAGCAGTAAATAACTGTAGTTTTGATATTAAAGAAAACAATATAACTGCTTTAATCGGTCCAAATGGTTCAGGAAAATCAACAGTTTTTAATTTAATTTCTGGAGTTTTAAAAGAAGACTCAGGAAAAATTGTTTATGATAAGACAGACATAACGTATTTTTCTCCAGAGCAAGTTTCAAATGTAGGAATTTCAAGACTCTTTCAAAAATCACAATTATTTGATAACCTCACAATTAAAGAAAATTTACTTCTAGCAATTGATAATGACGATACTAAGTTTTGGAAGAATTTATTAGGAAAAAATAAAATAACTAAAGAAAAAGTAGCAAAAGTAGAAGAAATGTTAAAGTTAGTTGAAATGGAAGCATTCTCAAATAAACTTGGAAGAGAATTAAGTTTCGGACAAAAAAGACTTATTGAAATCACAAGAACCATTCTTAATCCTCATAAATTGTTAATGCTTGATGAACCTATTGCTGGAGTAACCCCAAAACTAAGAACAAAGATCTCAGAAATATTATTAGATCTAAAAAAACAGGGCGCAACAATTCTTTTAATAGAACATGACATGAACTTTGCTTTAAATCTTGCAGATGAAGTCATTGTTTTAGATGAAGGAAGAGTTATTGCAAAAGGAACACCCAATCAAATAAAGGATAATAAAAAAGTTTTAGAAGCTTATCTAGGAGATTAAAATATGTTAAAAATACAAGAGTTAAAATCAGGATATAATGGAATGGAAATACTTCATGGCATTGACTTAGAAGTAAAACCTGGAGAAATTATTGCGATTATTGGTCCAAATGGTAGCGGAAAATCAACAACGCTAAAAAGCATTTTCAATCTGTGCAATATCTATTCGGGAAAAATTGAATGGAAAAACAAAAACATTACAAAATTAAAAACTCATGAAAAAATATTTGAAGGAATCTCTTATGTTCCTCAAGGAAGACAAGTCTTTAGAGATTTAACAGTTCACGAAAACCTAGAAATGGGTGCTTTCATAATGAAGGACAAAGTATTAGTAAAAACCAATATTAAAGATGTTTATGAAAAATTCCCTTTCTTAAAAGAAAAAAGAGACAAATATGCAAATACGCTTTCTGGCGGACAACAGCAAATGCTTGCAATAGGAAGAGCATTAATTCAAAACCCTCAATTATTACTTTTAGATGAACCATCTTTAGGTTTAAGCCCAAAAGCAATGAAAGAAATATTTGAAAAAATACAAGAAATCAACAAAGAAGGCGTTTCAATAATTATTGTTGAACAAAATGCAAAACAAGCAGTTGAAATAGCAGACAGAACTTATATTTTAGAAGATGGAAAAATAGCACTAACAGGTGGAAAAGAAATTTTAAAAAATCCAAAGATAAAAGATATCTATTTTGGTGGAAGATAATGTTCTTTTAGGAAAAGAACCAAAATAAAAGCCCCCTCTATTTTCTTTTTTTAGAAAAAAGAAACAAAAAATCTGGACTCCCCCTCGTCCTTCGGACATATAGTCTCCTGCGGAGAAATTTATTATCGTGAAAATTTAACTCTCTCCGCTTCGCTTCGAGCCACGTTGCACTCTCCTCCCTTTGGTCGTCGGGGCGTATAACAGGGCTTAAAGGGTTCGCTCGTTGCACTTCGCTCTCCCAAATTTTTTTCTCAGCTCTCACTCACTACGTTCGTGGAGGAGAAAAAAACTTCCCTTAAGCCCGATGTTATGCAAAATTTGCTGCGACCGTTCGCCTCCGCTCACGGCCCCATCAAATTTTGCATAATGTGTGCGCTTACCAGCAACTGCCATGCGCCAATTTTCTGGCCTCGCTAACGCTCAGCGCAGAAAACTGTCGCATAACAGCTGCTTATCTGAAATTTCTTTCCGCAAACCCTATCGGGATTTGCTCCAAGAAACATCAGATCAAGCGCACACATTATGTGAAATATGCTTTTCTTTTTACGGCTAACGCCTTACACTTTTCTATAATGAACAAATTTTATTTTTATTTATTTTAAAAAAGGGGGGGGTATATGGTGCTTTCTTCCGCTACGCTACAGAAAATAATTTTATAAAAACTATAAAATGAAAAAACTTTAATTTAAAAATTATTATGAAAAAAACTATTCCATGGAAAATAATTTTCTTGATTGTCCTCATCATTTTTGTTGTTGGCGGTTATTTAGCATTTAATAAAATGGATAACAATCCCACCAGTAGACAAGAAGAAAAAAACATATTGAATGTAAAAATTCCTGAAGAAACGCTAATTGATATGTCATTAGAGGACAAGGTAGGACAAATGTTTATGATTGGATTTTGGGGAATTGAACCTGATTATTATATAAACAAAATGATAAATCAGAGAAATATTGGAGGAGTTATACTGATGAAATATAATTTTGATAATCAAGAACAAGCAAAAAATTTAATTAATACCTTGCAACAAAAATCATTAGATACAGATCCAGGAATTCCTATGTTTATTTCCGTGGATCAAGAAGGTGGTTTGGTTTCTAGGGTACAATTAGATGGAATTTCAGAATTAACCGCTCAATCAGATATAAAAAGTAGTGAGCAAGCATATACAGTGGCTGATAAAAGAGCAGAAGAATTAAAACAACTGGGTATAAATATAAATTATTCCCCCGTCGTTGATTATGTAAAAAATGAAAACTCATTTCTCTATGAGAGAACATTTAGAGGTAATATTGATTCGGTCGGTGGTTTTGCTTCGGAAATGGTTAGGGGTTACCAAAACAATGGATTGATATCAGTAATTAAACATTTTTTAGGTCATCCTGACACCAATATAGACCCACATTTATCTGTTTTGGAAGCTGATTTTACTAATCAGGAAATAATGGATCGAACTAAAATTTTTAGAAGAGTCATCGCTGACGTTTCGCCATATATGGTTATGACTTCTCACGTTATTTATAAGAATATAGATTCAGAAACACCCTGTAGTTTATCAAAAAAATGTATTCAAGAGTGGCTAAGAGGTGAATTAAGATTCGGAAGTGGAATAGTAATAACTGATGATATGGAAATGGGAGCTATCCAAGATAAATATTCTAATGCCGAGGCTGCTGTTATGGCAATAAAAGCAGGTAATGACATTTTGCTTTACACAAGTACACCAGAAAAACAAGCTGAAGCATATAATGCTATCATTGAAGCCGTTAATAACAATGAAATAAACATTGAACAAATAAATGATAGTGTTTTAAAAATACTAAAATTGAAAAAGAAAATTATTAATAATGAGATAAGATAAAAATAAGGAGTCTTGGCTTCGGGGCATTCACCCCCAGCCCCTCTACCCCTACGCCAAGACAAAAAGAAAATTTGTTCTTATAATAGAAAAGTGTCCGACTATTGTCGGAAAAAAGAAAAGCATACATCACATAACACGGCATATCTGGTTACGGCTTTTATACAAAAGCCTCCACCCATATTTGCTTCCGCTACGTTACGGCAAACATCAGATATGCCGGAACGTTATCTGTAATTAAGAAAGAGGGCTAAGAAGTGGAAGGACGGAAATTTTATAAATATTCATCTAATTATTTATTTTATGACTAAAATAATACTCGCAACATTATCCCCATATAGACAGGAAGCTTTTCGTTTTCTTGATTTAGATTTTGTTGCTCAAGGGAGCGATGTTGATGAATATTTTGATGGAAGACCAGATTCACCAGAAGAACTTGTCCTTCATTTAGCAAAATTAAAAGCTGATGCAGTTGCTAAACATTATAATTCTGGTATCATAATAGGATTTGATTCTGTTGGTTGGTATGGTGGACAAGTTCTTGAAAAACCAAAATCAAGAGAAGAAGCATTTCAAAGATTGAAATCTTTATCAGGAAACACCCATCAATTTTATACTGGAATTTATATGAAAAATCTTGAATCTGGAAAAGAGATTTCAAAAGTTGTCATCACAAATGTTGAAGTAAGAGAACTAACTAATTCTGAAATCAATAAATATTTAGAGCAAGATTCAAGATTCAATACCTATGCTTTAGGATATGATCCTTTAGGACATTACAGTTCAACTTTTATTAGAAAAATTAATGGAAGTTATAATAACATAACAAGAGGAATACCTCTTGAAACTATTGTTGAAAGGCTTCCTGATGTTGGATATAAACTATAAAATTTCCGCCTTTATTCTTTGTTTTTATGTATTGCATTCACTCATCTGATGAACGCCCTCTTTCTCAACTCGCTCCGTTTCACTCCGCACCACGCTGCGCTCTCACTACACTTCGTTTCGTTCGGGTCATATAACAAGGGATAAAAGGAAAATTGCTCGGC
>CAZXUK010000013.1:0-32980 GCA_964644045.1 uncultured Gammaproteobacteria bacterium | reverse complement strand
AGGGGATTTTTAATGTTTTATGGCGATTTTTTTGATAGTGCGGAAGTCAGGAAAATCGTCATAAAAAGGTTTTCCATTAAATTGGCGCACCAACCTTTCCAAAACAGGCCTTATGTCAAGACCCATGAAATTTTCCTTTTGAACTACCGGAAACTCCTTTTCCAGTCCTATTTTTCTCTGTTCTTGTTTTTCCAAAAAACCGCCCACATAATCATCAAACCATCTTTTCTCCATCTCGCGCATCCTCCTTTTTGCCGAATTGTTTACCGTTATCATAAATTTGAAAGAACTGAAAAAGAAGGGGCGATTCTAAGAATCGCCCCGGAAAAACTAATTTTTATCTTTTTTGGCTTTAATCACTTCCGGATGATTATCTTTTAATAATCATCCGGACCATTCCAGCCGGCAGTTGCCAAAGGACGCTCTTCAGGTCTCTTAAGTTCAAGAACGGTCCATCCCGATTTTTTTTCTTTCTCGGAATGATTTCTTTTTTTTCTTTTAAAAAGAAACCGGATTCTCCGCCAAAAATTAAGCCGCCATCCCATCTTTTACCTCCAAAATCTTTTCTGCTTCTTCCAGAGAAACATTTTTTTGAACAATAGCAGTCAAAGCCCGAATTAGTTGAGTGGGGCTACGATGCTGAAAAACATTTCTGCCCATGGAAAGTCCGGATCCGCCCGCCTTCATAGCTCCTTTTACCATTTTCAGAACATCCTTGTCTGTATCCATTTTTTCGCCTCCGGCAATGACTACCGGAATACTAACCCCATCTACGACCTCTTTGAAAGTTTCCGGGGAGCCAGTATAAGAAACTTTAACGATATCCGCACCCATTTCACTGCCCAGACGAGCGGCATGTTTGACCACGGAAACATCATATTCATCCTTGATTTTTTCTCCTCGCGGATAAATCATGCTCAGAAGAGGTAGTCCCCAATGATGGCACTGCTCACTCACCTTTCCGAAATCTTTAAGCATTTCCGATTCATAACCGTTACCAATGTTGACATGAATGGATACGGCATCCGCCCCGAGCTGAATCGCTCTCTCAACCGAACAAACCAAAGATTTGCGATTGGAATCAGAAGCCAAAGAGGTGGAAGCGGATAAATGAACAATTAAGCCTATGTCCGGGCCTTCTCCCCGATAACCGGAAGAAACAACACCCTGATGCATTACCACGGCATTAGCGCCTCCCCGAGCCACTTGGTCAACTGCCTCGCTCATGTTAATAATGCCGGGAATCGGGCCTACCGTGGTTCCGTGATCCATGGGCACAATAACTGTCTTGCCGGTCTCCTTGTTTCTGATCCTGTCTAATCTAATTTCCTTTCCTATCATGATCATCCTCCTGTAAAACATTAAGGGTTTCTCTTGAAATTAAAGACCAAACTTTTACTAATTGTTTTCCCTCCTTTCTTAAATTTATTTTTAAAGAACAAAATAAAAATCGGTCCCCTTTTTGTTGGGAGACCGATTCTTTGATTTTTATGTAAATATGTATTTACCAACTCCTATTTAAACACAAAAATCGGCCTCCCCGAGGGAACCAAAAATAATAAAAGCTGAAAAAGAATTGTCCGATTGTGTGTTTAATTTCTGTCATATATTTTAATTAATTATATTATAACTCTGAATTAAAAAATGTCAACCACATATTTTTTACTTAATATAAGCCAAAAATAAAAAAGGGGATAAATTAAAATAACTTATCCCCAACTCTGTTAAGCCATTAAGCTTAAAGCGGGAGAAAAATGTTTTTCTTTGATCACGTATTTGATCAAAAGCAATTTATCAGATTCTTGGTGCCTGCCTTTTAAACAAAGCTCATTAGAAAGTTTGTCTAAATATTCCTCTACCTTGTTGATCCCGTGAATTCTGATTAATCTCTCTCCCTTTTCTTCAGCCCAAGCAATTTTCTCCTGATTACAATCAAAGGCCACACAGAGATCCGAAATTTGCGCTTTGGTCAACATACATCCCCCTTTTAAAATTTTATTTTAAAAAGAACAAAAAAACCACCCTTTTTACGGGTGGCTCTCTACTCTATCCTAAAAATATTTTTCAACTATTTAAACATAAGTAAAACAAGCCACCCGCCCGGGTAGTCCCAACAATAAAGCTAACAACAATAAATTTTCGCGAATTACTTGTTTCATATGTTTATAATTCAATTATAACAAAAAAAACAAAAAAAACAACCCCTATATTGTTTTTTCAGCAATATAGGGGTTAAATTAAAAAGAACCGATTTAAAAATTAAGAGGAATTGACTTCGCCGGAGAGCTTGAAAAACATTCCGTCCCAGAGAGCTTGCCAGCTGGCCTCGATAATATCTTCGGATACGCCCACCGTACTCCAGATATGACTGCCGTCCCGGAATTGGGTCAGCACCCGAACCTTGGCCTGCGTACCCCCGCCGTTTACCACCCGGACTTTGAAATTAAACAAATGGGTATTTTTCAAAATCCGGTGATGCATCTTGGTCAAGGCCTTGAGAAAAGCATTGTTTAAGGCATCCACGGGACCGTTGCCCTCTGCTCCCTTAAAAACGGTCTCTCCGTTAGAACCGATCTTAATATTGGCCTGGGAGGCACAATGCCGGCCCTCTTCTTTATGAACATGAACAGTAAAGGATTGAAGGTTAAAAGGATGCTCTATTTCCCCTATCTGTTTCTTGATCAAAAGCGCCAAAGAAGCGTCCGCGGCCTCAAATTTAAATCCCTGGCTTTCTTTCTTTTTTATCAAGGAAGTGACTTCCTTGAGCTGTTCCTCGGTCAAATCAATGCCCATCTCCTCGGCTTTGTGGCGAACACTGCTAACACCGGCTAAATCGGAAATCAAAATCCGTCTTTGATTGCCCACTTCCTCCGGAGCAATATGCTCATAAGAAGTCGGGTCCTTCTTTACCAAATTGGTATGAATCCCTCCTTTATGAGCAAAAGCGCTCCGACCCACAAAGGGTCTGCCTTTGTAGGGAGTCATATTGGCAATCTCGCTAACCATCCCGGAGACGCGACATAACTCTTCAATCTTTTCTCCCAGACAGTCATACTCCATTTTAAGCTGTAAACTGGGAATCACAGAAGTAAGATCGGCATTACCGCATCTCTCTCCGTAGCCGTTGATCGTTCCCTGAATCATACAAGCTCCGGCTCTTACCGCGGCCAGAGTGTTAGCTTCAGCCAAATTGCCGTCATTATGAGCGTGAATTCCGAATTTAACCTCGCAATATTCGCTCCGGGAAGCAATAGTCTCGGAAATTATTTTCTCAACCTCCCAAAACATGGATCCTCCGCGAGTATCGCACAAAACCAAAAAATCAGCTCCCGCTTCCCGGGCCGCTCCCAGGGTTTTCAGGGCATATTCGGGATTGCTTTTATAGCCGTCAAAAAAATGTTCGGCATCAAAGATCACCTCCAAACCCTTTTTCTTTAAAAAAGAAACGCTTTCCCGGATCATGGCCAAATTCTCTTTTAAAGAAACATTCATCAACTTTACTTGTTCGTCCCAACTTTTGCCCACCAAGGCCACCGCCTTGGCACCGCTTTGGAGTAAGCCGGCCAAATTCTTGTTCTCCTCCACGCTTTTCTTGGCCCGGCGGGTGGAGCCGAAGGCGACTAAACGGGAATTTTTAAACTTGTATTTCCGGGCCAGACGAAAAAATTCCTCATCTCCGGGATTGGAACCGGGCCAACCGCCTTCAATATAATCCACTCCCAGTTCATCCAACTCCCGGGCCACCTGCATTTTCTCTTCTCCGCTGAAATTCACATCTTCTCCTTGTGAGCCATCCCGTAAGGTGGTGTCGTAAACAAAAATCTTTTCCATTTTCTTCCTCCTTTTTAAATTATTGTAAAGAACCTTTATAATTAAAAACCGCCTTCCTTTGAAGACGGTTGTTTTTTATCTTTATTTTTTTATTTTCTCAAGTCTTCAAAGGAAATCCAAAATGATCACTAATAATAATGATCTGAATAATGTTAATAATAATTTTTCCTTTGTCAAAAAATTTCATAAATATTTAAATTCTTATTTTTTAAGGAAGAGGGAGAATGTTTTCTCCCCCGAAAATTTCCCCTTTATTCTTTTTCCTCTATTTCTCTTTTGTCCGTCTTACTTCCCGGTCTTCACCTTTAGCCTCCTCTAAAGCTTGTCTCCTTTGACACTCTTCATAAAATTTTCTTACCATTTCAGCCGCTACATTACTCTCTTCCTGACTTAACATAGGCAACTCCTTTTTCTTTTTTTATTGACGGGGAGATATATGGTGGGGCCGAGATTTAGCTAAAAATCCCGCGCCCCACATTTTAAAATATCAATTAGCCGGGTAATCAATTTATCCGGGGGTAACCGGTAAAATTGCTTACTTCGGGTTCTGGGCCTCTTGCCTAAAGCCACCGCAATCGCCCGCGGGTGGAGCCAAAGCGGTTTTAAGGATATACCTGCTTTAGGGGTGTGAGGCCCTTCCGAGTTCACAGCCATTGATATTTTTTTTAAAAAGAACAATTTAAAAAGCCGCTCCTTCAAGGGGAGTGGCTTTTTTATCTAAATTCCTTTGCTTTAATTAACTAATCTTTAAGCCACGCCCCAACAAAGCGACCACCACAATGCTCACAATTAATACCAAAATATTTTCTCTTTCTTTTCTAACTGGCATGGCTATTTCTTAAAAAATATAATTTACTTTATATGAATTTATGATAACAATTTAATTAATTGTGTCAACATTTATAAATTTAGCTAAAATTAAATCAATAAACTTCTAAATGTAATAAAAATATCAATTTTTCCACAGCCTGTTTTTGCAGCAAAATTCCACGTTCGTTCCGCAATGTTCAGCGAATTCGAAAATAAATTTCCAAATTACTCTCTTTCGTCCTCGGCATAAATAACTTCCAAGTCGATTCTTTCCCAATCAAATAACTCTTCTTCCCGGAAAAATCTTTTTATCTCTGTCTGGGCGCTTTCCAAGCTGTCAGAGGCGTGAACAATATTGGCCTGAACGCTCATGGAAAAATCTCCCCTAATGGTTCCGGCATCGGCTTTTCTTCCCAAGGTTTCCCCGGTAATCAATCTCACGCTCTCCACTGCCTCCAATCCTTCAACCGCCATAACTATTACCGGCCATTTTTTCATAAAATCGGCAATACGCGGAAAAAAGGGCTTATCAGCCAAATGAGCATAATGCTCCTTCAAAATTTTATCATCCAACCTGATCATTTTCATTCCCACGATCTTTAAACCTTTTTTCTCAAAACGCCGGACAATTTCGCCCACCAAACTACGATTTAAGGCATCCGGCTTGATAATAATTAAACTTTTTTCTTCCCTGGGTTTAGACATAAAAAAATAAAATTGAAAAATATTTTATAAAAAATAAATCTCAATCGATTAATTTATTATTTTTGTCATTATAATGGATTATTTTTTTCAGGGCAAGAACACGGGGCGAATTCCGTCTTTTTGGAGTAAAAATTCCACAGAGCCCGCTTGGTCGTTTCTGAAAATTTTAACCCCCAGCCTTTCCAACCTCTTGATAATTCTGGAGCTGGGGTGTCCTTTATCATTATCAACTCCCACCTGGATTACCGCCGCTTGCGGACTCACTTCTTTTAAAAACTTTTTGCTATTAGAAGTGTCGGAACCATGATGAGCGACTTTTAAAATATCACTCTTTAGTTTAAGATCTCGAGTCAATATCCTCTCTTCTCTCTCTTTTTCAATATCTCCGGCAAACAAAACGGACACTCCCCGGCAACTCAAACGGGAAACCAAGGAGGCGTTATTGGAATTATCTATTCGGAATATTTCTCGAGTGGGAGGAATTATCTTTAATCTGCAATTATTTCCTGTTTTAACCACTTTTTTGTTTTTCACTAATTCCAACTCGCTTTTTTTGCGGGCTAACTGTAAAAATTTTTTATAAACAGCTGAATCAGCATTTTCTCCGTTATATAAAACTTTTTTCACTTTAAACCTTTTTAAAACGCTTATTAAACCGGTAACATGATCGGCGTGGGAATGGCTTAAAATCACAAGATCGATTTTTCTTTCCCAAAAAGGAAGAGCCGAACCCAGAGAATACATAATTTTTTTATCCGGACCTCCGTCTATTAAAATATTTTGCCCCTGAGGCGCCTCTATTAAAACGGAATCTCCTTGACCCACATCCAAAAAAGTTACTTCCGGATTACGATGATCTTGACTAAAAAATAAAAAAAACAAAAGGGCGATAATAAAAATCACTATCGCCCCTATCAAGAAAATTTTTTTCATAATTATTCTTCTAAACCGGCGATATCACTCTCTTTGCTGAACAAATATTCCTTCATCTCTCCGGCGAAATCTTCATCATACTGCCTGAGCCACTCCATAAGCATTACGGCATGCTCCTTTTCTTCTTGGGCATTATGAATTAAAATTTTACGCAAATTCTCATCGTCGCAGGCATCTGCCCTTTGATTATACCAGTCCACCGCCTCCAATTCTTCTTTTAGGGAGTCAATGGCCCGCTTAATATCCAGAGTCTCCGTTTTTAATTTAGACCTTTCCTCGTGTAGCATAATTATAAATTAAAAATTATATTCCAATTATAAGATTTTAAGAATAAAAAATCTCCCTTCGGAGTTAAATAGATAATTTTTTATTTCTTGGGAGGAAATTTTTCATTCAAAGCTTTATGGAGCCGGGATTTTTTTCTGTCTCTGGTGTTTTTTTTAATCACTCCTTTTTCCGCCGCTTTATCAATCGCTTTTAGGGCTTGGGCAACCAAATCCTTGGCTTTTTCATCCCCGGATTCAATCGCCTTTTTGCTTTTCTTTTCCAATTCTTTGAATTCTTTTTTAAATCTAAGGTTTCGCTGTCGGTTTTTGGCGCTTTTGCGCAATTCTTTTTTGGCTGATTTTGTATTAGGCATAATTTTATCTTATAAAATTAGAAATTCTAAATTCTAAATTAATTATAATAAGCTAAATCATTAATCTCAAATCTTCAATCATAAATGAGAATGTCGGGGATGTGGGACTTGAACCCACGATCTCATGCTCCCAAAGCATGCGCCTTAGCCATCTAGGCCAACCCCCGGGGGAATTTCGAATTGCCTGCCTGCCGGCAGGCAGGCGAATTACGATTTTCGAATATCTAAATTAATCTAAAACTCAACACAGTTCACTGAAATTCGACATTCGTAGCAAATCTATGATTCTAACTCAAAAAAACATATATCTTAAGCTATCTATATTATATCTCCAAATTCTATTACTCTTTAATTTAGGATATGAGAATGATTACTTTTTATCTCTTCAATCCATCCAATAATCCTATAAAAAACCTTGATATCACTAATTCTTATATGTAAAGTTCCATAAGGTAAGCTATTAGGATTTCGTTTTGTCTTGCTATGTCTGTTTTTAGAATAACAAACCTTAGTAAATTGATTTTTGGGAATATTAATCTTTTTGCTCCAATAATTAATAGCTTCTTCTTTGTTCACATTATGATGTACGATTATCTGAATCTTTATTCTATATTTATCTACTTGCGCAATATCTCTAAAAAATCTAATCATTAACTTTACCATCTCCGGATCTGAGTTGGTAAAATCCACTGTTTTACTTTTGCTAATATCATAGGCTCCTTTTTTATATCCTTCAGCCCAATATAAAGCGGTGCCCAGTAAAAACAATTTATTATCTAATAACTCACATACCTCACTTCTAGCTTTTCGTTTAGCTGTTTCTGCTTTTCTCTTGGCTATATCTGTTTGCTCTTTATTTCTTTTAACTAAAGCATTAACACTTTTATTATAAGCTCTCTTGTTTATCTTTTCTCTGGCTTTTTTGCTTAAAGATAAATCTTTCAACCAATAACTTAAAGTACTTTTGGGTACACCCAACTGTTCACTTATTTGATTATAACTATTTCCTTCTTTTCTTAAACTTATTGCTGTATTTTTATCTTTTCTCATAAATTGAACTTATGATATATGTATATACTTTACCATAAGTTCAATTTTGCACCAAAATAATTTTGGTGCCGGGGGTGGGAATTGAACCCACGACACAACGATTTTCCGAATATTTTTCTTGGATTTCTCCAAGGTTCGGACTATATCTTCTCCGCCTTACCCTTAAAAAGCAAGGTACGAAGTCGGGCGCTTATGCGGGATTATTGTTGAGACTCACCCGCTAGTCTCTACACCTTCCCTAACACCAATGCTCGTTAGGGCTTGGCTCGGGATTACCATATCCTTTTAGGGTTTAGGCTCCCCCGAATTCACCCGATTTTCACCTTTGCATTATCTGCAAAGGGGACCGAAAATTTTTCAGTCGTTTGCTCTACCACTGAGCTACCCCGGCATTTTTAATTTTTAAATTGCGAATGTCGATTTTCGAATTCTTTATTATTTTTCTGATTTTGTTTGGTGGTTATTTTTGATTTTACCACTATTGCCAATATTTGATTCGCCTCTTCCATTAGATCGTTCAACAACTCCTTTTTTATAATTCCGGCCTCCACCAAAATTTCCATCCAAAAAATTGTTTCATCAGTCTCCTCTTCTACAATTGATAACTTGGAAATAAAATCATGTTTAGACCTGCTTCTACAGGCCGCCCTATAGTTCGCTCCAACTGAAGTTCCCGATCTTATCACCTGTTTGGCTATAACTATTCCCTCTGTTGTTTTCGGAATTGCCTGCGATAATTTAATAGTTCGTAAGGCGAATTGTTTTGTACGATCCAATAAATTATTTTTATTCATACAAATGATTTCGGCAATTCGAAATTCGAAAATCGCAATTCGAAAATCACATTGTTGCGGGGGCAGGATTCGAACCTGCGACCTCCAGGTTATGGGCCTGGCGAGCTTCCAACTGCTCTACCCCGCGACTACACATTTATGATTTTATGATTGAAGATTTATGATTTTGTGCAAATTAAATCATAAATCAAAAATCCTAAATCATTAAATGAGAATGTGGGCGCAGATGGATTTGAACCATCGACCTCATCGTTATCAGCGATGCGCTCTGACCGACTGAGCTATGCGCCCTTCTTGTGAATAAACGGATCTTCAGCCAGAGACTGACCACCCCCGGGGTGAGAATCATCTATCTTATCAATATCTCCGGATACGCCTTTAAATTAAATAATAAAAAAAGCTCTTGGTCTCAAGAAACTTGTTTCCAATATAACAGAAAAAAACAAAAAAAGCAATACTTAAAAAGCAATTCGCCACCATTTAATTTATTATTTTAAGAAAATTAAGTCAAGCTCAAATTAAAATTCAAATCCTTTTTGCTTTTATAGGGGCCGATTAAAGCCAAATTCAATTTGGAATCAACAAAAATTTCTTGGGCCACTTCTTTGATGTCCGGGGAACTAACCTTATCTATATTTTTCAAAAATTCTTTCCATTCAATAATTTCCTTTCTAAAAATTGCTTGCCGGGCATACCAATTGGCCACCCTGTCCGAGGACTCCAATCGAATTAAAGTTTTTCCCTTGATCAAATCCTTGGTCTTTTGAAGTTCTTTTTCCGAAACGCCTTCCTTTTTAATTTTTTGATATTCTTTTAAAATAATCTGAACCGCTTGTTTTAGCTTAGCTTGAGGCACACCGGCTTCAGTGGTCAAATAACCGGAGTCAGAATAAAAAGGGGAATCCGTTCGAACATAATAAGCAAGCCCGTGCCTTTCTCTGAGTTCAGTAAACAGACGGGAGCTCATAGATCCCCCCAAAATAACAGAAAGAATTTCTAAAGCATATTCGCGAGGGTCGCCTATGGGATAGGTCCTAACTCCCAAGGACAAATTCACTTGCTCCCCTTTCTTATATTCTGTCTTGATTTTGGCCCCTTTTTGCTTGTCGTCCTTAACTCCCGCCTTGTTACGGGGCTTGGCTTTCCGAAGTTTTTGAAAATATTTGGCCGCTAATTTTTCCGAATCCCTCTCGGATATATTGCCGGCCAAACAAAGAACGGTATTTTCCGCTCCGTATTGGCTTTTAAAATAATCAATAAAATCGGAACGCTTTAAATTTTGAATATTTTTCTTGGTCCCCACAATTTCCCAACCGGCCGGGGTGTCTCCGTAAAGACATTGCTCAAAAAGATCATCTATTCTCATCATGGGATTATTGTGATACATATTCCTCTCTTCCATTATTACCCCTCTTTCTCTTTCAATTTCTTCCCCGGAAAATTTGGAATTCATTAAAATATCACTAACCACATCCAAAGCCAACTCTTTTTGCTCTCCGGAAGTTTTGATCCAATAACCCGTGCATTCCTTGTCTGTAAAAGCATTATATTCCGCTCCCACCGAAT
This sequence comes from uncultured Gammaproteobacteria bacterium, assembly GCA_964644045.1. Classification (GTDB taxonomy): domain Bacteria; phylum Patescibacteriota; class Patescibacteriia; order Patescibacteriales; family JAGXOH01; genus JAIOTG01. Next base: position 22,651 of record CAZXUK010000013.1, on the reverse strand, counting down.
CCAGTTCTTCGGCTATATCCAAAGTGTGGGGGCGGTTTTTGGTTCCTTTAAAAAACATATGCTCCAAAAAATGAGAAATACCATTGTTATTTCTGTTCTCATACTTGGAGCCCGTGGCTATCATAGCCAAAACCGTAACCGTTTTAGTCCCCTTAACCGGAGCGGTAACCACTCTTAAACCGTTGGATAATTTTTTTTGTTTATACATAATTTTTTAAAAAATAATTATTGAATTTTTCCCATTATAACACACAAAAATCATTTAAGAAACTCCGGCTTGATTGTTGCGCATAATCAAACCAAAAATTAAAGCCCAAAACAATATCCCGAAATGAAGACTCCACCACCAATGATCAAACATCATCAATACCAATAAAGAAGTCAATAAAGCTAAATTCAAAAAATTGCCCCTCTTTAAACTTCGCCAAACAAGATAAAAGAAAAGCAATAAATAAAAGAAAAGCCCCGCAATACCCACTTCAGACCAGACCAATAAAAAGGTATTATGGACCGGTTGATAAAACCAAGAAGGATGCCCTTCTTTTTCTTCCGCCAAAACCCGAGTATAGTTTCCTATTCCCGCTCCTAAAAACCAATTCTCCTTGATCAGGCCCCGGGCCTCTTTCAGGGAGTCGATTCTTTCTTGATTGGATTTCCGCTCCAGCTGCGTCTCTCCGGTCAAACGGGTAAAAACCAAACTTTTATAAGAAAGACCAAAAACCAAAACCAAAACCGCCAAAAAACCCAAGGCCTTTCCCAATATCTTTAAATAAACCCATTTCCGTTTAAAAATAAAAGCGCCTGACAAAACCGCTATCCCCATCCCCAAGCTCAACCAAGCCGCCCGGGAAAAAGTAAAAAAAAGACCGGCAGACAAAAGAAATAAAATCAAATATTCCCCCCAATAATTTCTCCGCTTTCCAAAAAAATAATTCTTCCTAATAAATAAAACCAAAACCAAAATTATTCCTATTGCTAAAATACCTCCCAGGATATTGGGATGCTCCAGTCCTCCGTAAGCCCTGAGCCATCTTCGAGCCAGGCCGTCCCCTCCGACTGTCTCCACTACGGAAACTCCCAAATTTTTGGGATTATGTTCGGCCAAGCCCAAATATTTATTGGCAAAACCGTATTGATTCAGAAATTGAATTATTCCCAAAACCGCCTGGAAAACAAAACCCAAAAGCAAAAAATAAACAAATTTTATTTTATCAAACGAAGCTCGCCAAACCAAAAAAAACAAACCGATGCCGGCCAAAAAGACCACATATTTATAAGCGGCCAAAATTTTGTCCGGAGAGAGCCAAATGGAAATAAAAGCCATTAAATCCAAGCCGGCCCAAATCCACCAAATTCCGGCTATTTTAAGATCATCTTTTTGAGCTCTGCGGATTTGAGAAAGAAAATAAAAGAAGAACAAAGCCAAAAGCGCTATTAAAAAAATGTCAACGACATACAAGCCAATGGTTTGATATTCTGAAAAACCGCCTCCGACCTCTCCCCGCCTAATGATCAGCCGTGTCTGAAAGGGCAGGATCAAGGCCAAAAAATAAATTCCGTGTTCTAAAAATTTTTTCATTTTCATAACCAAAAGGAATTAATCACTTTCTTAATAAATTTTTCCTTATAATATTCTCTTCTATCTTTAGAATGAAGTTTTAAAATCGAATCATTTACCACCACGCAACTGTCTTGATTCTTCTTCTTTTTAAGCTCGGGGGACATAAAATAAAGCTGGATTTTTTTCCAAAATCTCTCCCGGGCCAGGCAATTACTTATTCTCTTTCCCGGGGCCCTCTTTTTATCCCAGGAACTTTGAGGAATTTGCCAATTGGGAAGCTCTCCGAACAACCACTGATTGGTTTTTAAAAATTTTTCCAGGGTATAATTTTGGTTAAAAAGCGGAGTTAAGTGAATCATCCAATAACGAAAATAAATATCATTTTCCAGACGCAGATCTCCCAAGTCCAGATTGTCCGAACTTAAGAAAAAATTTAAACAAATTTTATTTTTCTCCCGGCCCGGCTTGGGTCTTAATCCCAAAATTTTCATAAATAAAACACAAAAAAAACGCGCAGACCAAATTTTTCCCGGATCAGTGATAATAAAAATATCAATATCGCTTTCTTCTTTTAGGTTAAAAGCCCCGATCATATTGCTAACCGCTATTAAGCGGACCCCCGGTGCTTGCTTTAAAAGCCGGGCCACCCGTTGAGCTCGTTTTATTTTACTTCGGGCATAATTATATCTGGCCTGTCTTATTCTGACCAAATCAAACCTCCCCTTTAGAAAATAAAATCCGTCTTGAGTATCCAGTTTTTCCGGACAAAGCTCAGATAAAATTTGTCGAACCTCCTCCGGTTCCGCCTCTTTTTCCAGATACTGCCAAATCTCCCAAAAAGACAAAGGATGATCAAATAAGTCAAAAAAAGCAATTAGTTTAATAATTGCCTTCTTAAGCTCGGACTCTCTTTTAAATTCTCGTTTTTTCATAATTTTTACTCGCTTTGAGGCCTATCTATTTTTTCCGGTTCTATCTCGTCTTCCCGACCCGTAATCCTGGATACATCCTTATCAAGTTTCTTGAATTCCTTATAAGCATTATTGTAATGATTAACCGAAGTGCTCAGACTTCCTCCCAATTTTTTCAAAAAATTATCATAACTGGAAATATGCCGACTTAATTTATCCACATTTTTACGAATATCCTGAGCGGACTCTTCAATCTGCATAGCCCGCAAACCTTGAAGAACTGTTTGCAGGTAAGCCAAAAAAGAGGTAGGTGAAACTATAATAACTCTTTTGTCGCGAAAAGCATACTCGATCAAATCAGTGGTATTCACTTTTACCTCTCCCACCTTATTGACCAACAGATCATAATAGATCGCCTCGGAAGGAATGAACATAAAAGCGAATTCAAAAGTCTTTTTATCCGGATTAATATATTTGGAAGTTTCATTGATCCTGAATTTCAAATCCTGTTTTAATTGTTTTTCCAATTTTTTTCTTTCTTCTCCGTCACTGGTATTTAAAATTTTTTCATAACTTTCCAAAGAAAATTTGGAATCAATGGGAATAATTTTGTCTTTTACAAAAACAGCCGCGTCCACAATTAGATCTTGTCCGTTTTTATCTTTCCCCAAATGATACTGCATAGCATAGGATTTGGGAGGTAAAACATTTTTTAAAATTTCTTCCAAATAAAATTCTCCCAAAACCCCTCTTTGTTTGGGATTTTTCAAAATATCCTGAAGATTCTGCAGTTGGCTGGAAAAATTAACCACCTGCTTATTGGTTTCATCCAATTTGGTTAACTTGGAAGATACTTCACTGATCACTTTTTGGCTTTGGCTATGAATATCAGCCATCAGCTTGTTGGCTTGTTTGGTCACGTCCTGCATAACACCGGTAGTTTTACTGAATTGATCCTGAGTGGCTTTATGGGTTTCGGATAATTTGTTGTCCATGGTTTTTCTTAACTCTTCATTCTGACTAACCAACTGATTTAACCTCTCGGACATTATCTCTAAATCCTTTGCTTTGCCTCCGCCTTTTTTAAACAACAAAAAAATCAAAACAATTACCGCCACAATCAAAATAATTAATAAAATAGGTGTAAGCTCTGTCATATTTTAAAATAAATAGTAAAAAGTAAAATATGTTTTCTTTCTTCCTGTTACATGTTATATGTTACATGTTACATGAATTATGCTCCGCAGCATTTCTTGTATTTCTTGCCTCCAGCCCCTCTCGAGGGGCTGGACAGGGCTCCCACACCCCGCAAATTTCGCAAGGCGAAAGCGGGGCGGGAATTGGGATATTCAAAAATTTCTTACTCCTCTATGCTCCGCAGCATTTCTTATATTTCTTGCCGCTCCCACACGGACAGGGGTCGTTTCGGCCAACTTTCTCACCCTGCTCATTTTTAAGTTTGGGCTGAGAATAAACAGAAGTAGTGGAGGCAGAGCTGTTTCCATTCATAGTTTTGGCCGGAGCACTGTATTGCTGAGCTCTTTCCGATATAGTGGGGGCGGAAAAATCACCCGAGGTTCTCTCTTCTTCCGTGGTTCCCAATTTATATATGGTATAAACCACCTGTCTTTGGATCATACTATTTAATTCATGGAACATTCGGTGCGCTTCTTTTTTATACTCAATCAAAGGATCCCTTTGACCATAACCGCGCAAACCGATTCCTTGACGCATATGATTCATGGCCTCCAAATGATCCATCCACAAAGTATCAATCGCCCGAATTAAGACCTCTTTTTCCACTTGGGACCAATCCACTTGATACTCTTCGGCCCTCTGTTTAATTGTATCATAATTTTTTCGGGCCAAATCAACCAAATGCTCAATAATGGCGGTTCTAACTTTGGCCTTGTCCAATTTGCTGTTTCCTTGAACTAAACCGGATAGATCTTCTTTCAGCTTTTCTTTAACCGGAAAAATAGTGGAAGTAACCTGATAGATCTCTTCTAAATTCCAATCACCTATCTTTTCTCCGGCGGTATGAAAACTGACTACCTGCTCGATCTCATTCTCCACCATTTCCAAGACAATTGAAGACAAATCTTTTCTTTCCGCATCTTCCGAGGTTTTTCCTTCGGCGATTTTCAAAACCTCCTTCCTTCTCTTGTAAATCGCCTCTCTATGTTTATTAATAACATCATCATACTCCACTAAATGTTTTCTAATATCAAAATTATTTCCTTCCACCTTTTTTTGGGCCGATTCAATGGAACGAGAAATAACTTTATTTTCAATAGGTGTGTCTTCCGGAACTTTTAAAGTGGACATAATTCTCCTCATTCTCTCTCCTCCGAAAATACGCATAAGATCATCTTCGGTAGAGACAAAAAACTGGGTTGACCCCGGATCTCCTTGTCGACCGGCTCTACCTCTTAGCTGATTATCAATTCGCCTGGCTTCGTGCCTTTCTGTGCCTAAAACATGAAGCCCGCCCAATTCTTTTACTTTTTTTTGCTCTTCTTCATCGGGGGGGTCTCCTCCCAAAACAATATCTACCCCCCGTCCGGCCATATTGGTGGCAATAGTTACTGACCCCAATCTACCCGCTTGGGAAATTATTTTTGCCTCTTTTTCATGATTCTTGGCGTTTAAAACTTGGGGATCTAAACCTTCCTTTTCCATCATGGAAGCCAAAAGCTCATTTTTTTCAATAGAAGCGGTTCCCACCAAAACCGGCTGACCCTTCTCTTTTCTTTTTTTTATGTCCTCAATTACCGCCTTGAATTTTCCTTTTTCGCTTCTATAGATCAAGTCATTATAATCTTTTCTGATCATGGGCTTATGAGTGGGAATGATAACCGTATCCAGGCTATAAATTTTGGCAAATTCCTCGGCTTCAGTGGCGGCGGTACCGGTCATGCCGGCCAATTTGTCATACATACGAAAATAATTCTGAAAAGTAATGGTCGCCAAAGTTTGTGATTCTCTTTTTATTTCCACTCCTTCTTTGGCCTCAATGGCCTGATGCAATCCCTCGCTAAACCTTCGTCCGGGCATTAATCTTCCCGTAAATTCATCCACAATCACAACTTCACCCTCATTAACCACATAATCCCTTTCCCGTTTAAAAAGAACATGAGCTTTTAGGGCCTGTTCAATATGATGAACCTCCCTAATCCCTTTTTCTACATAAATATTTCCCATACCAAGCCATTTTTCCATTTTGGCTATTCCTTGCTCGGTCAAAGTTACGCTTCTCATTTTTTCATCCACATTATAATCTCCGGGATTATCAGGATTATTGGGATCATCTTCTTTTAATCTTCTGACCAAATCGGCAAATTGATAATATTTTTCCGTGGATTTCTCAGCGGGAGCGCTGATAATCAAAGGAGTTCTGGCCTCATCAATTAAAATAGAGTCAATCTCGTCCACAATAACATAATACAAGTCCCTCTGCACTCTATCCTCCAAACTGGAGGCCATATTATCCCTGAGATAATCAAAACCGAATTCATTATTAGTTCCGTAAACCACATCACACTTATAAACTTCCCGGCGACTAATTTGTCGCAAATGTTTCAAGCGCTCATCGTATTGGGAATCGTCCGTAAATTCCGGATCATAAACATAAGAGGCATCACTGGTTATCACCCCCACGCTCAAACCCAAAAAATAATAAGTTTTGGCCATCCAACCGGCTCCCACGCGGGCCAAATAATCATTGACCGTGACCAAATGAGCTCCCCGCCCGGTCAAGGCGTTTAAATACAAAGGTAAAGTGGCCACCAGAGTCTTCCCTTCTCCGGTCTTCATTTCCGTGGCTTTCCCTTGATGAAGAACGATCCCGCCCATTAACTGAACATCAAAATGTCTCATACCCAAAACCCTTTGGGAAACCTCCCTAACCACGGCAAAAGCTTCGGGTAAAATCTCTTCCAATTTTTTTTCTTCCTTTTCTTTGGATTTTTTATCCTTCGTGCCTCTTAATCTCTTTTTAAATTCCTCGGTTTTGCCGGCAAGTTCCTCTTCGTTTAATTTCGAGATCTCTTTCTCCCAATTGTTTATATCTTCAACCAAGGGCTTTAAAGATTTAATTATCTTTTCATTGGGATCTCCTAAAAATTTATTGACTAATTTCATATTTCTGACTTAAAAGCTAAACAATTATTCCTTATAATAGTTTTTTAAACCCGCGAAGTCAAGTTAAAAACAATAAAAACAAGGGGCTTAAAGCCCCTTTAAAATTTTTATTCTAAGTTTATTTTTTTTCTTTATATCTCTTAATTGACCTGGTCAAATGATCCTTGACCTTGTCAATCGCCTTATACAAAGACTCTTCCTCTTTCTCCACTCTTAACAAATCCCCGGGTAATTCCAGATTTATCTCCGCTCTGTAAATTTTACCGCTGTTAGCTCCCCTTTTTATTAATCCTACCTCCACATCACAATTTAAAACCTGAATATCCCCCAGATATTTCTCAAGCATATCCACTTTTTCCTGAATATATTGTTTCAATTCCGAGGTTAAATCAATTTTAGTAGCTTTTATTCTTGCTTGCATATTTCTTTATTGTTATTTTAAATTTGAAACACATTGCGGTAATTCCTCCAAACTAAGATAAAATTTTTGCGAGCTCGGGTTGGCGACGGGATCTTTGAACTGCAATAATTGGAGCGGGAGAGTAAAAATTTTATCTTAGTTTGGAATTTCACTGATCGATCTGGTGGCGCATTTCACTATTTAAGGTAAGATTATTTTATTTTCTTAATATAACATCTCGGGAAAAAATAAGCAAATTTCATTTAAGAACTTTTAACCACGGGCAAACTAATAACAATAGTGGTACCTTTGCCTATTTTGCTTTCTTTAACATAGATCTTGGCATCCCGATGATATTCATGAATAATTTTATAAGCTACAAAAAGGCCCAGGCCGGAACCGTTGCCATAAGTTTCCACCGCATTCCGACAACGACTAAACTTGTTAAAAATTTTATCTCTTTCCTTGGCCGGGATCCCGATACCGGTATCCTTAATTTCTATATCTATAAAATTCTTTTTGGGAGCCAATTTAACCGTAACCGAACCTTCTTGAGTGTACTGAAAAGCATTGTCTACCACGGTTTCTATGGCTTGCTTCAAATAACTTTCATTGGAATACACCGGCAAAAGATTTTTGCGGGGTATGTCCAATTTAAATTTCAAACTCTTTTTCTGGGCTCTCATTTTTTCCTTCTTTTTAATCGATTTCAAAAGGGGCTTAAGCTGAACAGGTCCTAATTCAAAACCGAAATTACCACTATCCAGCTCAGAGGCGGTTAATATGGTCTCAATTATCTCCTCCAACCTAAAAGCATTCTGAGTAATAGAATTTAAAAATTTTTTCTTTCTTTTCTCGGAAATATCTTTTTCCTGAATAATGCTGAGCATTCCTTTAATAACCGACATGGGGGTTCGCAGTTGATGAGAAGCAATGTCCAGAAATTCGGTTTGAGACTTTAAAAGTTCCTCTAACTCTTGATTTTTTCTGCGAATATTCTCCATTTTTTTCTTTACCTCCCCTTCCAGCTCCAAATTGCATTCCTCCAATTCTTCGTGCAAAAGAGAGTTGTGTATAGCTATGGCAATATGAGGGCTGGTGATTTTCAGGAAATCCAGATCTTCTTCCGTGTATTTTCCCTTCATATGCTTTTCTCCCAAAAAGATTATTCCTCTCAAACCCCCTTCTAAAATCAGGGGGATGGCCACTTCAAAATTATGCCTTTTCATCTCCTCTCTTATTTTTTTGTTTTTTTCCTGATTTTTGCGAGATTCACTGACCACTACTTCGTCTATTTTGAAAATCGAACTATTTTGGGGAAAGTTAAGACCCACGGAAGAAAAATCCTTTAAAACTTTGGTTGATTCTCCGGGTTGTAAAATTAAAATCTTTACTTCTTCCGCTCCCAAAATATTTTTAAACTCTTTTCGAATTATCCGTAATAAAGTCTCAAAATCCAATTCCTTATTGATCTCCAAGGCAATATCCTTGATCACTTTATTCGGCTTCTTGCCTCGATAAAAAATAAAATCACTGCTTTTCTCCAAAAAACGCAAAAAAGAAAGAAAAATCAAGGCAAAAATCAAGCTTTCAAATATTCCCAAAATCAAAGATTTATCAGTTAAAACTCCCCCCAAATAATTTACCTCTAAAAAAACTAATAATTGATGAAACAAATAAATCAAAACGGCCACAAAAACGAATATATACATCAAACCGGCCAACTCTTTAAGACTGCCGGAAGGATTTTTAACCAAAACATAAGAAACAATTAAAACCGCTAAAACCAAAAAACAAATCCCTAAAAAAGAATAATTATTAAAAACGGGAAAATGAATTAAACTGCCCCCCGCAAAACCCAATAAACTGGCTATAAAAATATCTCTTATTTTTCTCTTTATTATATCCGAATGCCGATTATAATACCTGAACATTAAATAAAAAGAATAAATAAAAATTAAAACAAAAAAAGATAAAAATAAAATTTGAATAATATCCAAATTACCCCAGGTTTCCAAAGGATAGAAAAATCCTTTGTTTTTATAAGGAGTTAAATATAAAAAGTTTACTCCTAATAAAATAATTCCCAGGCCATAGACACTCCAAATCGTTTTTTTCTTTTCTTGGGCGATTTTTAAAAATTCAACCAAAAATTTGAAATAAAAAACGGGAACCAGAATAATGAAAAAATTATAAAGAAAAAATAAAATTAAACTATTCTCTTGAGGATAAGCATTTATTCTCCAAGATATTAAAAACCATAAACATATCAACATGCTTATAATAAACCAATTAAGCCCCCAATTGGCACGATAAATCCGTATTAAACTAACAAAAGCTTGGATTAAAACCACCACAAAAGCGAACAGAAAGGCTGCGGCTAAAACATTGGGGTTAAACATAAAATTATTAAATTATTATTTTTTCTTCTTAGTTTTTTTAAGCAAGGGCAATTTAATAAAAAAAGTGGAGCCTTGACCCTCTCCAGCTGATTCGGCCCAGACTTTACCCTTTTGGGCTTCTATCATCTTGCGGGCGACATAAAGCCCCAGCCCGGTTCCGGAAATGCCTTGAGTGTTCTGCGCCCGGCTGTATCTCCTGAAAAGTTTTTTAATGGTTGCTTGGCTCATACCTATTCCCGAGTCCTTAATCGCCAAAATTACATAACCCTTTTGGCGGGAGACGCGGAGGGTAACCTTTCCTTTGGGGGTGTATTTAATGGCATTCTCGGTAAAATTATAGATAATCTGCCTCAACTTGCTGTGGTCGGCCCGAACCGGGTAGGTTTTATATTTATCCGAACTAAGGGATAGTTTCAGTTTCTTTTTGTGGGCCGTGGGCTCTAATTCCTCTTTTACCTCTTGGGCCAATTCGTGAAGATCCAGCTCTTCCATTTCATATTCCATTCTGCCCTGCTCTATGCGGGAGATATTAAGGTAGTCATCCACGGAGTCAGACATGGCCTCGCTGGCCTCATAAATCTTTTCCGCCGCTCCTTTCACTTTCTTGGGAACCCGGCCCAATCCTCTCTCCGTGATCATGGAGGCAAAACCCTTGACCGAAGTCAGAGGCGCTCTCAACTGATGGGCGGCGAAAGACATGAATTCGGTTTTTTGCTTGTCCAGTTCTTTTAAATGCTCATTGGTTTTTTTTAATTCACGGGAATATTTTTCCAGTTGTGCCTCGGTTTCAATTTCTTTTCTTACACTTCCCACCATAATCCGGCCAAAATAAATAAAGATTAAAAACAAAACTCCTTTCCAACAATACTCAAAAACACTATTTGATAAAAAAATATTTACCAGGAGTAATAATGAAAAGGAGGCTACCAAAATCTCTGATAAAACTAACTTTATATTAAAAAGATTATGCTTTAGTATAGCATAAGACAAAACAATCACAAAAAACAATATGGATATAGGTCCCAGCTTGGCAACATTCTGATAACCAAAATAAGGAAAAAGAATATTGGTTACCCCTCCCAGCACAGCGGTTATACTTATTCCCAATAAAACATATTTAACATGATTTTTAAATCTGGAAGGAACAGTTTTTAATTTACGGGCAAAAATAGCTATTGCTCCACCTAACATAACTACAAAATACAAAATAAACAAAAAATATAAAGGCCCATAGACGGTTTGCCTGGAATGGGCCAAAACTATTTCTTGCTCATCAATCAAAGGAGTAAGCAGGGTTATAAGGAAAAAAATTACAGTAAAAACTTTCAAAAATAAAAGATTTCTTTTTTTAAAAGAGAAGGTCTCTTTAGGAAAAACCATGGAAAAACGAAAAGCAAAATAACAGAGGGAGATAATTGCGGAAAAATTCAATCTTCCCAGGTGTAAAACCCAAAAAGGATGAGTTATGGTATAAAACAAAAATAAAGTAAAAAGCCAAAGAACAATAGAAAAAACCAAAAACAGGAAAACCCTGTTAATCTGGGAATTCTTGTCTTTAAAATAAACCCAGAAACCTAAAAATAAAATTATAGAGATTGCTAATACATGCAAAATAAGCAATCCATAAAAATTGAACATAAATTTTAGCTATCTAAAAAACAAGTTTTAACTTTGTTTTTCCATTCAGCTAAAGAAGTGTCAAACAAATCTTTCCTTCCTCCCGGGTAAGCTTTTTTGGCTAAATAAAAATAAGGCATTACCACCAAGGCACACCCTATTTCATCACTGTCTAAGCTAATTGATTGAAAGCCAACAAAAATTTCCTTATATTTTATATTCTGAATCCTCCCTATATCCAAAACACTTTTAGATATATCTTTAGTAACCTTTTTTTGTAATTCCTTTCTGCCAATTCCTTTTACCTCTCCGGTGTCTTCCATTATAAGCACAGCCTGCTTAGCTCTGTCCTCCGGAATACCCATGGCCATAGCTCCATATATCTCCGTAGGACCTTCCTTGATAAAATAACGACCGGCGCAAGGAACATGGGCTCCGGGTAAAAAGGGAAAATGCTTCTTCTCTACTCTCCCCCAAAGTTCTTCGCTGGCTCTTTGCAAGGGGGCAATATCATAAACTGATACCTCTTTCCCATCTCTATCTAAAGATTTCCAAGCCTGGACATAAGATTTTTTTAAATCCTCCGGTTTTACCACATCGTATCCCCAAATAACCCCGTTAACCCCTACAAAAGAAGAAACATTAGTCATATTAATTTGTCCTAAATAAGCCGAGGTTGTCTCTGCTTTATCATAAGCTAAAATAGAGTCCAAAATCCGGGAGCCGGGATGATAAAATTTTTCCGACACCTTACCTACGGTCAAAACCGGAGAGACAAAATAACCTTTGCCGTTGGGAGCCGGGCTCTTGTAACCATCACAATAATTCTCATAAAGAGACATTGCCTCTTTAGCATTTTTCTTTAAAGAAAATTTGTCCATAAAAGGGTCTGATTATTAATAATTTTCTATATTTTACCATAATCATAAAAAAAAGGCCAGCTTGATGCCGGCCTTGATAGGTGGTTAAAATTTTATTTTTTCCCCGAAATCTTTGCAAAGACCCGGGAGAAAAATTTTCCAGAAACATTCTGCGCCACCTTAAGGATGGAGCGGTGGTTGGGGTGATAAAGAAAAACAATATCCACCCCGTGCTGGTTCTGAGTGCGAAAGATTTCCCCATACCCCAACATTCGGGTCAAGGGAACTATTTTACTTTTCGGGGAACTCCAAAACATACTCCCCTTTACGTTCTCCTCGCAAGCCAACTCCAATCCGGGTCGGAGTAAGTATTTTAACGGTTCAAAACCGCCCCGAAAATGTTTCAAAAGGGCCACTTCATGGTAATAAAATACCTGAAAGGCCCCTTTCTTTCGCAAAGCCTCCTCCAGTCCTTCAGGCTTAACACCCAAGGCTGAAGTAGCCTCCTCTTCAATCTGACCGGCAGTAATAACCGCCCCCCAACAGAACCCGGCTATAGGGTCCTGCGCGTCTCCTATCATATAGGAAAGCACAGAAGGGCGCTGAGGCACGATCTCTTTCTGTATTTTTTCAATAGCCTCCTCTGGCTCCCATGCCTCCCCCCACATAGGGTCGGTAAAAATTTGGGCATAGGTTCTACCCAGATCTTCCAGTATATGCCGACCAGGAACCTCATTGACAAAAATCTCGATCCAGCTTGGGTAGGCATCTCTGGCTTTGCCCAAGGGCTTGAGCCGGAAGGGAAGCCCCAAAATTCTCCAGATCAACCTTATAAAAAAAAGTTTCATGTTCTCCTCCTTTTTCTTTTTTATGTTTCTGTTTTTTTAATGATCAACTTTATATTTAAACATATTTTTTATAAAATGTCAATATTTAAACAATTTGGCAAATAAAAAACCGTTTTAGAAAACGGAAAAATTAAATAATATAAACCTTATTTTTTCTTCTTAGTTTTTTTAAGCAAAGGTAACTTTATATAAAAAGTGGAGCCTTGACCCTCTCCAGCTGATTCGGCCCAGACTTTACCCTTTTGGGCTTCTATCATCTTGCGGGCGACATAAAGCCCCAGCCCGGTTCCGGAAATGCCTTGAGTGTTCTGCGCCCGGCTGTATCTCCTGAAAAGTTTTTTAATGGTTGCTTGGCTCATACCTATTCCCGAGTCCTTAATCGCCAAAGTTACATAGCCTTTTTGGCGGGAGACGCGGAGGACAACCTTTCCTTTGGGGGTATATTTAATAGCATTCTCGGTAAAATTATAGATGATCTGCCTCAACTTGCTGTGGTCGGCCTGAACCGGGTAGGTTTTATATTTATCCGAACTAAGGGATAGTTTCAGTTTCTTTTTGTGGGCCGTGGGCTCTAATTCCTCTTTTACCTCTTGGGCCAATTCGTGAAGATCCAGCTCTTCCATTTCATATTCCATTCTGCCCTGCTCTATACGGGAGATATTAAGGTAGTCATCCACGGAATCGGACATGGCCTCGCTGGCCTCATAGATCTTTTCCGCCGCTCCTTTCACTTTCTTGGGAACCCGACCCAATCCTCTCTCCGTGATCATGGAGGCAAAACCCTTGACCGAAGTCAGGGGCGCTCTCAACTGATGGGCGGCAAAGGACATGAATTCGGTTTTTTGCTTGTCCAGTTCTTCTAAATGCTCATTGGTTTTTTTTAATTCACGGGAATATTTCTCCAGTTGTTTTTCTGCTTCAATTTCTTTTCTTACACTTCTAATCATGATTTTACCAAAATAAATGAAAATTAAAAACAACGAACCTTTCCACATATATTCAAACACCCCCTTAGAAATAAAAATATTTACAAAAAGAATAATGACGATGATAGAGACCAGAACTTCGGTTAGAACAACCTTGATCCCGAATAAATTCTTTTTGACAATGGCATAGGCGGTGAAGCCTATCAGAAAAATAGCGGAATAATCCCCTAAATGTTGATAAGCAACCGTACCGGTAAATATAGGGGAGAAAATATTAAATATAATATTAAATAAAGTAAACAAAATAGTTCCCAATAAAAAATATTGAACTTTCAACTTCTCTCTTCTATCTAAATGAATATATCTTTTAATTAATAAACTTACCACTAAAATCGCGACAAAAAAAGCATATAAATTAAAGAATATATTAGCCTCACCAAAAACTATCTCTGCCCCCGACGACTTAATTGTTACATCTTTTATAATTGTATTAGTAAATAATGATAATAAAATTAACAATAAACCAAAAGAAAAAATTAATCTACCTATAATTTTATATTTTTTAAAATTCTTATATTCTAAAAAATGAATTACATAAAAATAAAAAGATGAAATTAAAAAAATTATAACTGAAGCCGCATTAATCTTATAAAAAATAATGGAATTCCAAGGAGTATCGCTTAAAAATCCCAAAAAAGAAAAAACCGTCCAAAAAATCGCGGAAATTGTCATAACAGAAAATAACTGATTCAAACGACTCTCTTTGTCACTTCTCCAAACCCAAACTGACAATAAAGTTCCCGAAACAACTATCAAAACAACTAAAATTTCTTCAAGTGTTAATATGACATTGTTCATAAAATTAAAATTCTAATAATATTTTACCAAAAATAATTAGAAGCGGCCAAAGATAAAATTCAGCATCCACTATATAACTAAAAATTCTTTCATTTTTAGTAAGAGTTTTTTTATAATTATAGAAATAATAAAAATTATAAAAAATAGTTAAAATTAAAAACAAAGAATAAACGGGCAACTTATTCAAATAAACCCCTAAAACTATTGGGGTGGCTGATAAGACGGTTAAAAAATTTAATAAAATCAAAGTCTTTTTTTCTTTAAAATAAATAGCTAAAGTTTTTAATCCTTCTAATTGATCGCTTTCGATATCTTTTATGTCACAAAAGGAGGTATTGATAAAAGTTTTAAAAAAAATAAAAATTGAAAATAACAAAACTGCCGAATTAAAAGGATGAAAAAAATATAAAGCCAGGAAAGGCGCTAATAAAGAACTTGTGAAGGCTACAAAAAAATTTTTAAAACCAATTATTCTATAAGTTAATTTTTTAAAAATAGCCGTATAACCTAAGCCCAAAATGATTAAAATAAAAATAAAAATAATCGATTTTAAGTTTCCATAAAGAATAACTAAAAAAATTAACAAAAATGAATAAATAGCTATACTTAAAGGTAAAATTCTCTTTCTTTTCTCCAAATACTCGGACCTTTCGGGATTGCTAATAATGTCGCTGACAAATTCCTTGTATCTATTATAGGAATAAATCAATTGGGCTATTAAATAAACTACAATAAAAAAATCCAAAGTGTAATCAATTCGCAAAATTAAAGCTCCGGCAATAGTGATGCAGGCGATACTAAAGGACAGCAGGTGCCCTCCATAAACAAATTCATCCCCAATAAATTTTATTATTTTTCTGCCTTTCATAATAACTTAATTCCTACCACAAATGATCCTTAACCCTTTTCCAAACGGAAAAAAATTTATATAATTCTTTTAACTTTTTACGTAAAACACTATTGGATAATAATTTAAAAATCCCGGGAAAGCTCTTTAGATAAGAAGAGCTTCTACCGTTTAAAACTTGAGCCAAGTGATTTAAAACTTGATTGTCCAAGGAAAAAAATATTTCTTTGATCTCCAATAATTGCGGATCAGCAAAGGGTTCGACTTTTACTTTTTCTTCATATAATTCCGCCTCGTTATTCAAAATACATTCCGACGCTATCCGGGCCGATTCCATGGCCTGGGTCATACCTCCATCAAAAATAGGATCGGCCAAACCTCCGGCATCCCCGGTCAACATTAATCCGTTCCGATACAATTTACCCCGAAAACCTCCGCTGGGTACGGTTCCGCTTCTATTTTCTATCAATTTAAATTTGCCATATCTTTTTTCCACTTTTTCCCGTAAAAAAACCTCAAAATCATTCCATTTTATTTTCCTCCCTCCTATGCCCACATTGGCCACTCTTTTTCCTTTGGGAAAAATCCAGCCATACCCCTGATCATAAAATTCGTTATCCAAATAAAATTGGGCTATTCGAGTATCCATCTCTTCCTCTGTTTCCACCAAATACTCAATAGCGGAAAAATAACCCAACTCCTTGCCTGTGTCGGGAAAAAACTTTTGTCTAACCAAAGAAAGCGGACCATCGGCAGCAATAACATAATCACTATAAAAAACTCCATTTTCCGTTGTGATTTTCCACCTTTTATCTTCTTTCTCCAAAGAAACCACTTTTTCCCCCAATTTGATCTCCGCCCGACATCTGCTTAACAAAAACTTCTCAAATTTTCCCCTGTCTAAAATATACCCCTTGGGGCTACTTTCAAATCGCCCCATAGAAACTCCGCTGGGCGCAATTCTTTCCAGTTTATGAATATTACAGGATACCCAGGACCTGGCCGGATTTATCCCTTGCCTTTCCAGAGCTTTCCGGTTCATGCCCTCGCCGCACTGCACCGGCTTTCCGATGTTGTTTTTTTTATCCAAAATCAAAGCATTCTCCAAATATCTCCCGGCCGTCAATCCGGCCGGCCCGCCTCCTATTATTATGGTTCGATAATAATTCTTCACGGCTAAAATAGCTTATTATTATTATTTAAATCTTCTATCTTTGTATAGAAATTTCTATTTTAATAATTCCGCATTGGTCCGCGTGTGTTCTGCGACTTTTCCGCGAATAAAAAGAATTTATAATTCTCTTTATTATAATTATACCATTTTCAAACCCCGAAAACAACTTTCTGCCAAACAAAAAAACCTTTGTGTTGCCAAAGGTTTTTCGATGTGGATTGAGAGATCTTAGAATTAGCCGCCGGCCGAGGCACCGACAAGTTCGAAGACAACGAAAAAGATCTGGTCTTTATTTTACCGTTACTCTTCGGAAGCTATACAATAAATAAAACACTGCGCTTCATGGCGATATTTCGAATCAGAGTAATTTGAGCAAATTTGATTATAATTTTAATATAGTATGGGTGATGGTCTATTCAAAATTCAAGACCTGCCCCCGAAATGCCTCTTTTCTCTTTTTGAATCTCTCTTTCAAAATTTTGAAAAACTTTTAATAATTTTTGGCTCGCGGGCTTATTTATATTTTTAACTTTCTTTGATAAATAATCACCTAAATCCCCGGAATATTTTTTAAAATCAATTCCCTTGTCTTCAATGGTTAAAGTGACTGTTTTTATATTATTAGATCGATCATGCTCACGGTCGTTTATATCTTTTTTAAAAATATTAATCGCTCGAAAAATCCTGGACAACTCTATAATGGATTTTTTATCTTCCTTGTTCTTATAATCCAACAAGGCTATTTCCGTAAAAATTTCAATGTCCTGAGCTCTACACAACAAAAGCTGAGCGGAAAATTCAATAATTTTTTGGTAATCTTCGGTTTGAGATATTTTCTTTTCATAAAAATCTTCGGCCAAAGCCAAGGTTATTAATTTTTCAAAATAAACACCCAATTCTTCCTGGATTTTACTTAAATGAGAGAAAGATATTAATAAAGACATTAATCTTAAACATTCTATTATATACATTCCTTTTACCTCCTTTGTTAAGTCTTCATCAAAAAAATCATCTAAAATATTAATTAAAGCATCGACATACAAAGAAAGATCAATATATTTTTCCGGATATTGAGCTCCAAAAGTCTGTTGAATAAAGTGGGTCCGACAATGCTTCTCCCCTGATTTCCATTTATTAAGAATCTGTTGGGAAGATGTTTTAAGTCCTTTTTTATACAAAGAAATAGGCACTTTTTTTCCATTGCCAAATTTTTTAATTGCTTTTGAACGGATTGAATATTTTTCTTAACCCCTTGTTTATATGTATCTATATTTTTTTTCATAAAAATAACTTTAATAATATTATTCTCCCAAAACCTGAACTTGAACCTTTCTTTTTCTTTTTCTATCTAACTCAAAAAAAAGCAATCTCTGCCACTGACCGAGCTGAACCTCTCCGCCCACTAAATTTAAAGTAATGCTGGATGGGAGACGAATGGCCTTGCAATGAGAGTGGCCGTTGGCGCATTCATCATCACACATATTAACCGTTCTAACCTCAAAATTGTCATGATTATATTCAATATCTTCGGGGGCGGTTTTCTCTAAATTGGCTTTAATATCCTCTATTAAAAGAGGTTCATTTTCATTTAAGATTAAGGAAGCGGTGGTATGAAAACTTTGAACATTGATTAAGCCGTTCTTAATCCCGCTTTCTTTAACAACTTTTTTTAACTCTTCGGTAATATCCTCAAAACAAAGCTTCCCCTCCATTTGATACTCTAAAATTTTGTTAGATGTTTTCATAATTCTTAAAAAATTATTTTTAAATTAAAATTATTTATCTCTTTCTATTATAAAATCCGCCAGTGTCCGAAGCAGTTTATTCCATTTGTTCTGTGGCAAATTATCCAAATTTTTCTTGGCTTTTTCTATATAATTCTCTGCCAAATGAAAAGCTTGAGACTGGGCTTTGGTTTGCTTAATTAAAGCGATTACCTCCTTAATATTGTTATTGGTTATCTTTTTTCTTTGCAGGATTTCCAAGATTTTATTCTTTTCAGTTAAAGATAACTCTTTTAAGGCATAGAATATAACGATATTGCCCAGCTTCCTCTCTTCAATGTCCTTGCCGATTTTTTTGCCAAATTTATTTTCATCTCCGAATATATCCAAAATATCATCTTGAATTTGAAAAGCGATTCCCAGATTATAACCAAACTCTTTCAGGTTATCCTGGTCTTTTTTTCGGGATCCGGTGCAAACCCCGCCTATCTCGCAACAAGACTGAAGCAGGGTAGCTGTTTTTTTGCCTATCATTTTATAATAAGAGTCAAGGGATACTTTCTTGTTTCTATTTTTCAAAACATAGGGTTCATCCTCTCTGCCTGCTTGCTCAAATAAAATATCGAACAATTCTCCATCCACTACTGTTTTTAAAGAAGCGGAATAAACATCGGAGATCTTTTGAGGATACCCGGAGTAATTGGCGGCCATAAAAATAGAAACGGCATAATCCAGAACCACACACTCGGCTATGGATTGGCCGAACTGAGACCAGACCGTAGGCTTCCCTCTTCGGATCGTACTATGATCAATAATATCGTCCACTATTAAGGTACAATTATGCAATATTTCTATGCCTGCACCGGTATAAACCAGATCTTTTTCTTTGGCTCCCATCATCTTGCCGGTCAAAAAGACCAAGGCCGGTCTCAATCTTTTCCCTCCGGTCTTGAGCTGGTGAATCATCAGTTTATGAAATTTCCTCTCAATATAGGTTTGTAATAAATCTGTTATAATCGGCTCTGTTTTTTGAGACACCCTTTTTAATTCATATCCTAATTTTTTTCTATTCTTTTCTTTTTGTTCTTTAATTTTTAAATACCTCTTAAAACCTCTTTTAAACCAAGGAGTGTATTTTTCCGGATTTTTCTCCATATCTTTTATCAAATTTTCCGGACTTATCCATTTCCAATCATTCACCTCTCTCGGAGCCGGCTTCACTTCTCCTTGATAGAATCCATACATAATTGTTAAAAATTCTCTTTCCCAGCCTATATCTTTATATTTGGCTTGATATAAAAAATTATCTATTTTTTTAAGAGGACAACTAAAACCCAACTCTTCTTGCAACCTTCTTTCTCCCGCCTCAACACATGATTCTCCGGGACGGGGATGACTGCAACAAGAATTGGACCAATACAGGGGCCACAAAGGTTTTTCTTTACTTCTTTGTTGGATTAATATTTCTCCTTTATTATTAAAAATATAAACAGAAAAGGCTCTATGCAAGACACCTTTTCCCAAATGACATTTCATTTTTTCTTCCGTTCCTATAACTTCATCTTTTTCATTAACTAACAAAAGCTTTTCCATAAAATTAATTTTAACTAATAAACTAAATCTTGGAAATAATAATTGTTTTTATTATAACATTTTCAACATAATTAGTAAAAGTTATGGATATGGACCCCAAATTTTGGACACACCCCTAAAGTGATACTCTAAGGGTGGACCGGCAAATTGTGGTAGAATAAAATAACACAATTAATAATTTGAAGGTCTATGTCTAAAATTAATAATCGAACCAGAAAAAAACATTCCGGCGAGGTAAAATTCCAAGTAGTTATGGAAGTATTAACCAAACCCCGGAGTCAGGCGGAGATAGCCAGAAGCTACGGCATTCATTACAATCTGATAACCGCTTGGAAAAACCAGTTCCTGAAAAACGGATCCAAGATTTTCGAGACTGACAATGCTAAAACGGATAAAGCGAAAGATAAGAAGATCAGTGAATTGGAAAATATAATCGGCAAGCAGACCGTGGAAATTTCCCTTTTAAAAAAATTCTTGGGTCATTACAGATCGGGGTGAAGCGGAAAATAGAGCTGGTGGATGAGTTTAAAGATGATTTTTCGGTCAAACTGTGTTGTTCTGTCCTTGATCTGCCCAGAAGCACCTATTATTATTCTAACAGATATTATGTTTCTCTGACAAAAAAATACGGTGATCTGGAGCGGGAAATTAAACAAATAGTTTCAAAAAAATCAGGTTATGGCTACCGCCGGATAAAAGACAGTCTGGTAAACGAATACGGCCGGAATATCAACCACAAACCCTTGCAAAAACTCCTGCGAGAGCTGGGGTTGAGCTTAAATCGGCAAGTCAAGAAAAAGAAGCCGTCGGGAATAGAGTCGATTCTGAACGAATTGGGTTCTCAGGCCAATATCCTAAAGGCATTAAAAGAAGAAGAGATCGGAGTATTCTCGGTATTTCAAACCGATTTTACTCCGATTGAAACCGAAATCGGCACTTTCTATTTAATGCCTTACCTGTGCCACAAAAGCAAAATAGTGGTCGCTTATGCTATATCCGAATCAGCCAATACGGAAACAGCGCTTAAAGCCTATGAAGACCTAAAAATATTTTTAAAAAAAACGGGAGATATTGACTGAAAACATTATCATCCACCAAGATCAAGGCAGTTCCTACACTTCTTATGAGTATGTATCCGCCCTGGTCTCGGATGATGTAATTGTGAGCTATTCCCGGAAGGGGACTCCGGGGGATAACCCCGGGATGGAAAGTTTCTTCGGAAGGATGAAAGTAGAGCAGGAAACCATGTTTGCCACCGCTAAAAACAAACAGGAATTAGTTGAACTTGTGAAAGAAAGCATTAGATACTATAATTACGAGAGAATTCATTCCCAAACTAATGGCCGAAGCCCAATGAACAATCTACCCACGTTCTTTGTCTAGTCCAAAAATATCACTTTAGAAAGGTCGAGGATGTGTCCAAGTATTGGGGTTCAGTTCCTTATATAAATAATAGACTTCTCCTTAATTATGATTATTAATTAACTTGAATAATATAATAAAATAAAGGTCTTTTCAAGGGTCGCATCAAATCATCTAAAATGACACCGAGAGGCATCCTGTTAAATCATCTAAAATGACACCGAAGTCCATGGTAAATTTAGATTAAGATAAATAATAATCAATAATCTAAAATGCTATGGACAAAAAAGCCAAAAAACAATTTATCTAGTTAAAAGTTAACATACGAGGTCTTGTTTTTTGCATTTTAAATTAATGTAATAAAATCAAACCAAATCAAAATTGATCAAGATAATCTATATCCAGACCCTGTTACCTATTCTGTAATAAACAGAATTATTGGCAAGATAAAAAAGTCAAAAAACAAGACCTGACCCCAAAAAGAATGGATACCTATTCCTTCTGCCGCTATTAATCCAAAAGCCAAAGATTCTTTTTTGGTTTTTTTTCTGATAAATTTATTGGAAAAAAACATAAATAAAAAACCTAATAAAGCTATAAAACCGGCATAAGAATTTTTTTGGACTGCTTTAGGTAGAGCTAAAATTAAAGGAATGGAAATTAAGACTCCGGCGGCAAAACACATAAAATAAACCTTGGCTTTTTGTGCCCATTTTCTATGTTTAAAAATAGCCCAAATTCCTAAACCATTAATTAAAGCGGCTGAAAAAGCAAAAAAAGATATCCAAAGAAAAATTGGAGAAAAACCAAATATACCCATAAAAAACAAAAAATTTTTTAAATAAAACAATTAAAAACCTCTTCCACCTCTGCCCATACCTCTTCCTCTGCCGTTTTGAGGACCTCTACCCAATCCTCGACCTGCTCCTCTACCTAAGCCTCTGCCTGCCCCTCCTCTGCCTATACCTCTGTCGCCTTGAACCGGAGATACATTTTTAGTTTGGGGGAATGACTGAAGTTCTTCCGGATCTTCTTCGTTGCCATCTTTAACTTTTTCAATTGCGCCCATAGGACAAACCTTTTCTCCTCCGCACTCTCGTAATTTTTCTTGATTTACTACCTCAGCTTTACCGTCTTTTCCTTTTTGAGTTGCTCCGGAACAAGCATTTAAACAAATCCCGCAACGATCAACTCCTAAGCATCTTTCTTTGTTCACTTGATAAGACATAAATTTCTTTGATTTTATTCTTTTACTTTTCTTCTAAGGTAAAACAAAAATTCCCTTAAAAAAACATATAACCATAAAATTAAAAGAATAAAATATAATATTAAATAAATAATTTTTATAAACAAAAGATTAACAACGGAATAAAAATTTAAAGAAGCTAAAATAAAAGCTCCTATCGGGAAAATAAAAGCCCACCA
>CAZXUK010000012.1:0-34981 GCA_964644045.1 uncultured Gammaproteobacteria bacterium | reverse complement strand
GCATTTGGTGTTCTTGCCGATATTAACGGATTTAACCCCTACACCGGCAATTCCGCTTGCCTCTCCCGGTCTCTAGTTTAGCCATTTCCCTAGCAGCCTCCCGGTTGAGCCGGAAGATTTAACAAGAGATGTGCTAAACCGCCTACGGACCCTTTACGCCCAATAAATCCGGATAACGCTTGGGGCTCTCGTATTACCGCTGCTGCTGGCACGAGATTGGCAGCCCCTTATTCAACCGGTAACGTCATGTATTCCTCCCGGTTAAAAGCATTTTACACTCCGAAGAGCTTCTTCATGCACGCGGCGTCGCTCCTTCAGCCTTTCGGCCATTGAGGAAGATTCTTGACTGCAGCCTCCCGTAGGAGTCTGGGCAGTGTCTCAGTCCCAGTGAGGCGGTTAATGCTCTCGCACCCGCTACCCGTCGTTGCCTTGGTAAGCAGTTACCTTACCAACAAGCTGATAGGCCACAGGCTCCTCCGAGGGCGGTGAAACCTTTAAGTGGGAATGTCATATGACCCCCCACTACCATCGAGTATTATCCCCGCTTTCGCGGGGTTATCCTCGACCCTCGGGCAGATTGCCCATGTGTTACTCTCCCGTTTGCCTCCCGCCGAAGCGGGATAGACTTGCATGCCTTAGACACGCCGCCAGCGTTCATCCTGAGCCAGGATCAAACTCTTAATAAATTTTTTAAGATAACTCCCTATATTCGACATTTGCCGAAGGCAGAAATCTTAAAATGAATATGGAGAATAAGCTTTTTTTGCAAAAAGCTTATGTTGCACATTTGGAATTTTTAGATAAAAATTTTATCTAAAAATAAAACATGGAATTGGCGCCTGTTAGCACCAAA
The DNA here is from genome assembly GCA_964644045.1 of uncultured Gammaproteobacteria bacterium. Classification (GTDB taxonomy): domain Bacteria; phylum Patescibacteriota; class Patescibacteriia; order Patescibacteriales; family JAGXOH01; genus JAIOTG01. The sequence continues at coordinate 34,128 of CAZXUK010000012.1, read as the reverse complement.
ATTTAGAATCTAAATTGTTAAAGTTCTTAAGAAAAAAACAGAGATATTAAAACAATATCACTGCTTATTACTTTCTTTTTTTGTTTCTTATAGAGTTATATTAAAGGTTTAAGAAAAAAATGTCAAGAGCAAGAGTATTATTGTTTCTTATTGACTTTTCTTTATAAATCTATTATTTTTTAATGTTGAATAAAAATATAATAAATTGAACAAAATTAACAGGAGAATAGGAGGGAAAAATGAAAAAAGTAAAAGTAGTTATTGTTATTTTTATCGTTCTTTTAATAAGCGGAAATGTTTGGGGAGAATGGTGGAATTACCACGAAAATTTTTCTTTTTCAACCGAGTATTCCAAAAACGAAAACAACCAAGGAATTATGAGTCTCGGAATCACCAATCTTTATACCGGCAACGAAGGGAGAATTAATTCCGATGTTTGGGGAGATGGAGAGGTTGCTTTTGAGCGACCTGATCAAAATGAATATAATTCCAATTCCTCCTTCGGTTTTATTGAAACCGAAATTTCCTACACAGGAACAGGAGAAGCGGAAACTTTGGCCTGGGGTAGCTTGGAAAGCCAAAGCCAGATAGGAGAAGAACCACCCTCCATTCCTCGGATACCAATGGGTTGCTCGGAGATCATAGAGAGTGATAACTGGTATTATAATCGCAGTCATAATTATGGCGAGGCGGTTTATGATGGCGAGGTCCGTTTTTCAGAAGCAGGAATAAATAATTCTGCTTCTAGGAATGTTCGGGTGGAAGGACATACCTATTCCTCTGAAAAGGTGGGTAATAATTACCGCAATCAGGTTTCAGGCCTGCATGTGGAAAATACCACCAACTTGGGAGGAGAAATATTTTTTGAAAAAATGGAGACCGGCGCTCGCACCCAAGAAACCGGAAATGGAGTTACGGCCCGGGCCGTTTCCGGAACTTCCGCAAATATCCCTTCCGGGGGTATTGGTGGCCGTATGGCGCCCAATACTTCCATAGATATGCGATCAGAAAGTTTTTCTCAAGTTGATCAAGGATATGGAAGAGCCAGTGTCCATTCTTGGTCTCGATAACCCCAATTAATTTTTTTAAGGGACGGTTTTAAAAATCGTCCCTTTTTATTATTAAAGTTTGGCAGTTAAATAAAAATAAGTTAGGATTTAAAAAGAGTATAAATAAAAAAATTTTTTAATGTTTTTTCAGTTGGGAAGAAAAATTTCCGTTTTTTTGATTTTAGTATTGCCTTGTTTATTGTTTCCTCTTATTGCTTCTTCGGCAAAGGAGAAAGTAATTATTAATGAAGTCGCCTGGATGGGCACGGCCAGCTCCAGTCATGAGGAATGGTTGGAGTTTTTTAATTCCTCTACCAGCAGCGTGGATGTTTCTTCCTGGTCGATTTACGGGGCGGATACCGGGGAATGTTTGAATTTTTCTCAGGCAGACGGATCTGCCCGAACTTCTTTTGCCCCCGGAGATTATTTGCTTTACGGCAATGAAGAAGATATTTTTTCTGAAGTGGATATAGATATTTGGGACGCCACTTTGGGTTTAAATAATTCCGACCCCGGAGACTTAAAATTTTTTAATAAAGAAGATTGCGGAGAAGGCAAGGGGGTGATAATTGACGAAGTCAACAACACCGAAGAGTGGCTGGCCGGAGAGACGGAAGAATGTAAAACCATGGAGAGAAAAAATGCGAGCACTTGGGAGACAAGTTTGTGGCCCGGAGGGACTCCGGGAGAAGAAAATTCGGTTAAAAGTTCTTCAGAAGAAGAGGAGGAGCCTGAACAAAATGAAGAAGACAACTCCGAGGCAAGCACAACATCTGATCATTCTTCCGGCGCCCCTTTCTCGGAACAGGTATTTTATGACAAAAAAAGTATTTTAATAAATGAGCTGGTAAGCAGTCCCGAGGAAGGAGAAAAGGAGTGGGTGGAGCTTAAAAACAATTCAGATAAAACCATTGATTTAGACGGTTGGGTTTTGGAAGAAGGGAGCGGTTCCCGGACCGGACTGGAAAATAGTTTAAACCCCTCTTCTTTGATTGTTTTTAATGATTTAAAAGGTAATTTAAATAATCCGGGAGACACTTTAATTCTTAAAAGTCCTCAAGGCAAAATAATTGATCGAATTTCTTATGGGGAGGAAAACAGCTCTGTGCCCGCGCCTGATTCAAAATCTTCTTTGGCTTTGGACAAGGCAAAAGAGTGGAAGCTAACCGAGCAAAAAACTCCGGGTCAAGAGAATAAAATAGTTTCACCCTCGGCACAAAAGACAGAAAAGAAAACACGAGATAAAACGATAAGAATAACCGAAATTTTTCCCAACCCCCGGGGAAGCGACAGGGAGAAAGAATTTATTGAGCTTTATAATCTCACCTCGCAAGAGATTGATTTACGGGGTTGGAGTATATCCGGTCAAAGCGGTCGGGAGTATGTTTTGGGCAGACATGACTTAAAAAAATACCCTCTAAAAATAGGGCCAGAAGAATATTTGGCCATTTTTAGAAGCAGAAGTTTTTTGCCTTTGAATAACAACGGAGACGTTATTAAGCTTTTTCCTCCCGGAAAAAACTCGGCCCAACAAATTTTAAAATACAGCAAGGCTGAACCCGGCCTGAGTTATAATCAAACCCAGGATTTGATAGCCTCTACTTCCCCTACCTCTACCAGAATTTTTTTAAGCCATTCTCGTAATACCGGCAAGTGGGTTTGGAGTCAAATTCAGACTCCGGGCAAAGTTAATCAAATCAAAGAAATTAACAAACCTCCCAGGGTTCATTTTTCTTGCCCCACTGATATAGAGGTTAAGGAGGATGTTTTTTTTGACAGTTCAGACACTTTTGATGAGAACGGAGATAAGCTTAGCTACTCCTGGAATTTTGGAGACGGAGTGGAGCTTCAAAAAGCTTTTCCTCACCACGTTTTTTTGGAGCCGGGAGAATATACGGTAAAATTGACGGTTAGTGACGGGCAAGCCACCGGCAGCCGGAAAAAAAAGATACAAGTGGGAGCTTTGAAAAACAAAAAAGAAAACAATACAGAAGGATCGAGAGACGATGTTTTTAATGGATCAGACAACAATACCAAAGAAAATTCTTCAACCAAAAAAGAAGCAGAGAGGAAAAACAATAATAATTCCCGGTCTCAGCCCTTTCCCGAAAATCACGGATGGTTTAATCCGGCGCAAGCCAAACAGCTTGCCGAAGGAGAAAAAGTTAAAGCGCGAGGAAAGGTGGCGGTTTTGCCCGGGGTATTGGCCTCTCAATATTTTTATATTGTCGGCTCCCCGGGCATTCAAGTTTATAATTATTTTAAAGATTTTCCCAAGTTGTCTTTGGGAGACATAATAGAAGTGAAGGGAAAAATTTCTTTGAGTCGGGGTGAGAAAAGAATAAAAACCCATTCCGATCGGGATATTAAAATTATAGAAAAAGGCGAACCCCCGAAGCCGGAAAAATACATTTGCGCGCATATAAACAAAAACAAAGTGGGCAGTTTGGTAAAATTAACAGGAGAAATAACCGAAATAAAAACCCCTAAAATATTTTTAGATGACAATAGCGGCGAGGTTTTGTTGTATATTCAAGAAGATACCGGTATAGAAAGTAAAGTTTTAGAAGAAGGAGCAAGGATCGCGGTTAGCGGTTTGGTTAATAGTTACAATAATCAAATCAGGGTTTTGCCCCGTTCCTCTAAAGACATTACAATACTGGAGCAGAATAAAAAAGAAAAGGAGGAAAAAAATTTCCAAAAATCAAGCTCTCCACAAAGTACTTCTTCTTTGGTTTTGCCGGCCCGTTCCCAAAAAACAGATTGGAAGATTTACGCCTTAGTTGTTTTTTTAGTGATTTTGTTATCGGGCGGAGCTTATTTTTATTCGCAGCGCTCTTGATTCCCAAAAATAAAAATGATAAAAAATTAATAGTTTAAAAAATTCGTTCTTTAATTTAAAACAAAAGGAGGAGACCTATGTGCGTGGATTTCGAAGGTTACCCCCAGGAGACGGCGCGAGACATTTTAATGATTATGATGTCCCAGGAAGCAGAAGGACCCCCTTCTATTTCCAGGGAAGAGATTTTATCCGAAACAGAATTAAACGATCTGGAGATTAATCCCGTGGATTTACTTCAGGTGACCGAGGAGGACTTGGGAGTGGAGCTCGTATTCGAGGTTGATTTCCCGGTGACAGTGGGAGATTTTGAGGATATTCTCACTCAAAAACTCTTGGGAGAAAAAAAGGTCTCCTAAAACAATCGAATTTCGCGCCCGTCTTAGTTTGTGAAGACGGGCTTTTTTTTCTTGGAAAAATATGTTAAAATACAAGCAGAAGGAGCGCGGAGGTTCTATATTTTTGTTTGTTTATTTATTAATTTAAAAATTTATATTATAAAATAAATTCGTTAAGATTAGCTGATTTATTTTAAAAATTTTATATGTCTCCGAAAAAGAAAAGCAGAAAAAAGGGAGGAAAACAAGCCAAGAAAGACGCGCTTGATTATATGGTTTTACCCAAGTTGGAATTAAGCTCTGAAGTAAAGAAAGGAGTTATTTTGGTTTTAATTTTGGCTTTGGGCGCTTTGAGCTTGATTAGTTTATTCGGCTTAGGGGGGAAAGTGGGCGTTTATTTGGAACAAAGCTTATCCGTGGCTTTCGGTTTTGGCAAGTGGATTTTCCCTCTTGTGCTTTTGGCGTGGGGATTCTTTCTTTACCAAAAGGATAAAGGATATTTTCGCGGTTCTCATTATTTGGGACTTTTTTTGTTTATTCTTTCTTTTGAAGCACTGCTTCATATTTTTTATAGTCGAGAATCTTGGCAAAATATAGCTCAAGCCGGGAAAGGAGGGGGCTATTTGGGCCTTTTTTTTGTTAAGGGTTTTTACAGCATTTTGAGCTTTTGGGGAAGCTTGATCGTTTTAGTGGCGATTTTGCTTATTTCTTTAATGCTGGTTTTTAATACTAACCTGGATCATATTGTGGGGCGAAAAAGTTTGATAGCCAAATTTTTTCTTCCCTTTAAATATTTTTTTTCTTGGCTCTTATCTCTTTTTTCTTCAGAGGAAGAGGAAGATTATCAAGATTTTGAAGACCGGGAACTGCCCTTAGAGGAAGGAGCGGAGGAAGAAAGAGATAAGGTCGCTCCTGTTTCCGCCGGTTTTGCTCGTAAAAGCATAAAAGAAGAAAAAAAGGAGCCGGAAAAAGAGGCGGAAAAAGACAAAAAAAGCAAAGAAGAGGATATAAGCTGGGAAAGCAGTGATATTAAGATTGATCTACCCTTGAATTTATTAAATAAAAAAAGCGGAAAGCCCAATAGCGGAGATATAAAACATAATGCTTATATTATCAGCCGAACTCTGGAAAATTTTAATATTCCGGTGGAAATGGGAGAGGTGGAAGTCGGTCCCAGTGTGACCCAATATACTCTTAAGCCGGCCGAAGGAGTAAAATTGTCCCGAATAACCAACTTGGGCAATGATTTGGCCTTATCTCTGGCCGCTCACCCTCTTAGAATTGAGGCCCCGATTCCGGGAAAATCCTTGGTGGGCATAGAAGTTCCCAATAAGACCAAGGCCATGGTAAATTTAAAAGAGATTCTGGACAGCAGAGATTTTAAGCAAAAGAAAGGTAATTTGCTTATGGCCCTGGGAGAGGATGTTACCGGCCATAGCTGGAGTTATGATATTACTCGCATGCCTCATTTATTAATTGCCGGAGCCACTAATTCCGGAAAATCGGTTTGTATCAATTCCTTGATCGTCAGTTTGCTTTATCAGAATAATCCGGATACTTTACGTTTTATTATGGTGGATCCCAAAAGGGTGGAGCTTCCCATTTATAACGGTATTCCCCACCTTTTGACCCCGGTAATTACCGAGATAAGTAAAACCATCAATGCCTTGAAATGGTGTTTAAATGAAATGGACAGGCGGTTTGAAATTTTGTCGCAAGCCAAAAAAAGAGATATTGGATCCTATAATGCCGCAACTCAGGAGAAAATGCCTTATATTGTTTTTATTGTGGATGAATTGGCGGATTTAATGGTAGCCGCCGGCCGTGATGTGGAAGCGGGGGTTATCCGTTTAACTCAAATGGCCAGAGCCGTGGGGATTCACTTGGTTTTGGCTACTCAAAGACCGAGTGTGGATGTAATTACCGGCTTGATCAAAGCCAATATTCCCACTCGGATAGCTTTTTCCGTGGCTTCCGGTGTGGATTCCAAAACCATTTTAGACGCTTTGGGCGCGGAGAAATTATTGGGACAAGGAGATATGCTTTTTGTCAGTCCCGAGATTTCCAAGCCCAAAAGAATTCAAGGTGTTTTTATCAGTGATTCCGAGGTAAAGCGGGTGGTTAATTATATTAAGGAAAGAAGCGGAGAATTTGATTACTTAAAAGAGGTAACCGAGAAGCAAAAAGTAGAAGGGGTTTCTTCCGGAGGATTTTCGGAAAAAGATGACGAACAGGATGATTATTTTGAGGATGCCAAGGAGACGGTTATTAACTCCGGCAAGGCCTCGGCTTCTTTTCTGCAGAGAAAGTTGCGCGTGGGTTATGCCCGGGCGGCCGGTCTCCTGGATGAACTGGAAGAGGCCGGAGTGATCGGTCCGGCCAACGGAGCCAAGCCACGAGAAGTTTTGATCAGCGCGGAAGAATATGAGGCCCTGCAAGACCGGGGTGTAAGCGGAGTTAATCTTCATAATCGGGAAGAAGCGGAAGCTCCGGAGAGTTATTTTTCCAGTGAAGAAGAGAATAAAGAAGACAATCAAGAAGAAGAATTATCTACCAAAGAAGTGGAGGAAAGCGGTGAAGAGGGACGAGAAGAGGAAGATGAGACAAGCAAAGAAGAAAATAATGACCAAGAAAATGATCAAGAACAAGAAGAGGAAATTGGAAGCTATGAACAAGAGAGCGAAGATGATGACGAAGAGGAAGAAGGTATTTATTTTGCCAAGTAATTTGACTTTTGATATAAAATGTGTTATTATAAAATAACAATAGCAATAATAATGAATAAAATGTTTAAAAGAAAAAAGCTAAAAATTAATTTTATTGAACAAAAAGTCTATTTTTTGGAATAGACTTTTATTGTTTTATATAGTTTATATGTCCAGACAGACAAAAGATAAAAGTGAGGATTTTTCTTCGCAGGAAGTGGAGAAAATCAAAGATAAAGGCAGAAGAATAGGTTTTTTTTTGGCCAAGCTCGGTTTAGACCCCGAAGTTAAACAGGAATTAGCTTCTTTGATTTCCCAAATGTCTTTAGAGCAAATCGGTAGACTGGAAGAGATTTTAGAGGCCAAATATGTTTTTCAGTCCACTTTTGAAGTGGAGAAAAAATATAAAAAAGAGATAGAAAATTTAGTTAAGGAACTCAAAGAAGAAAGAGAAAAATTAAAAAGCGATTTTGAGCAAAAATTTGAAAAATTTTCTAAAAATTTAAAAGTTTAAAATATGTTTAAAGAAAAAAATATGCCCAAAGATCAAGAAAAAAATATTTCCCCGGAAGAGGAGAGAAGTGAATATTCGGAAGAATCTGAAGAAAAAAAAGAAGGCTTTTGGAAAAAAGCGAGAAAAGTTTTAAAAAACAAGGAAATTCAAAAACAATTAGGGAAGTCTTTAGCCGGGGCGGGTGCTTCTATTTATGGAATTAAATCTTTCTATGATGTGCCGGCTTGGCTTAAGCAGAAATTGGGGATAAAAAAAAGCAAAGAAGAATATAAAGAGTTGTTTAGCAATTTGGAAAAAGAAGGTGTGAATATAGAGGAAGAGCAAGAAAAAGAAGAAGGAGAAAGAAAAAAAGTCGGGGAAATAGTGGACTTGAGCCAAATTGAAAATTTTGAGAAAAAGATAGATAATTTGGATGTTTCTGAGGAAATTAAAGACAAATTGACGGAGGAGCTGAATAGTTTAGTAGAGAATTATTATCAGGAGGCCGGGTCATTAAAACAGAAAGAGAACAAAAAAATAATCCGGACTTTAAATAAATATTTAAAAACCAAGATTTCCGGGATTCAGGCAGCCAAAGAAGCGGCTAATACCGCTTGTGTGTTTTCCGGCTCTTACGCCTTACGGGGTATAGTTTACGGAGGAGCTTCAGTGGCTGAAAGACATAAAAAATTGAAAGAAGAAGGCACGGAAGAAGAGAAAAAAATTAGCTTTGCTCGCCGTAATATTGCCTGGGACGAAGAATCAGAAGAATATGAAGCTCAAGCCGGTGATAAAAAGGAATTACAAGAAGCTCAAGCAAAAGTTGAATCCGGAGAATCCCGGATCAGTTTTGTTCGGGATACGGTTTTAAAAGGAATCAAGGAAACTTGGAGGGATTTAAAATTAGAGAAAGAGGGCGGCAAAAAGGAAAAAGGCCTGGCTTTTGCTAAAGCGGCCGGCAGTACTTTGAGATTTTTGGGTATTTCCGGTTCTATGGTTTCCGGGAGTTTTCAGGAAAATATAGATACGGTTTTGGATAAATTAAGCGATGTCGTCGGGCCGGCTGAAGTGTCAGCGGGAGAAACAAGTAGTGGCAATGGTTGGGTTACCCTTAAAACAAAGAATTTTGGGGGCCCTGGAGTTGATGAAGGCGTTAGATCGTCAGGGAGTAATTTAGAAGCTGCGATTGAAGAAAATGGTTCCGCGCAAGGCGAAAACACCGGAAAGGAGGAAGGGGAGACAGATTCAAAGACTACAAAAAAACCCCCGGAAATACCTAAAGAAGCGGTTATCCAGGAAGGCGAGGGTATTGAACACGCCTTTATTAGGCAACTTAAAGCTGATCCGGGCAAATTCGGTTTTGATGGCGACCCTGATGATACCGAGGCGGTTAATAAATGGGCGGGCCAGCAGGCCCATCGCATTGCCTTGGACTCGGGTTATGTGGATGCGGATACCGGTCAAGAGGTTCGCGTGGGAGGAGAAGGAAAAGGAAAAGTAGCTTATGTTTTGGAAACCGAAGATAAGGGCAACATAAAAGTAAGAGAGAATTTTTCCGAACAAGAGGAAGAGCTTCATGAAGCTGGCTCAAAATTTGAAACAGCCCAAGATCAAGAAGATTATGAGTATAGCTATAAAGGAGAAAAAGAGCCTGAATTTAGCAAACCGGAGGACCTGGCTGAACAAGAGATAAAAGGAACTTCGCCTTTAGAGGAGATTATAGAGGGAGATGTTAATATTTCTACCCAGCAGCTTGATGATCTGGATATAGAGATTGATTCTGAAAATAAAGATTTGATCAATTATCTTAACGATAACCCGGAATTTTTGGAAGAAGAGAGCATTAAAACTTGCCTGGAAGCTCAGGAAAATATTTCCGCAGAAGAAGCTCCTTCTACCTCCCAATCTTACTCCAAGGCCATGAATATTTTGCCGGGTTTTGACTCTCGGGACTTGAAAAATCCGGAATTAGCCGGAAAGATAAAAGACCTTTGTTCTCTTACTGGTGGAGATCCTAAATATGTAGCCCGGAAAATATTAACTATAAGCCAAAATGTCGGGGCTACACCTGAGAAAGTTTTGGATAATTTTGAACAATTAGCGATTTTTCCATCTGAACAAAGAGAAGCGGTTTTTAATCTTTTAGAAGGAAATAATGAAGAAAAATCTTTGGCGAATATTTTTGATGTTTCGGTTACAGAAGATAAATACAGTCATCAAGACGGTTTATACAAGGTTGAAAATGCCAAAGAAGGAGTTGATTTATATCTTAAGAAAGGAGAGAATAGCTTAAAATTTGTTTTTCTTGATACGAAAAAAGAAGCCCCGAATACAGAAGAGATGCAAGATTTAAATCCTGAAAATATTGACAGGGCACAAGAGCAATTCGGAGGAAATACTCCAGAGTCCGGACAAGAAGCGGATGAAAGGCAATTAATCGAGGGGCAAAAATTGGAATCTAATTCTAAAGCCTTCCCTGATTTAACGGTTTCCGAAGTAAAAGAGGATGGAAGTTTGATTGTGGAGACAGAGAATAATAAAACTTTAGAGTTGGAGCCGATACAAGGAAAAGACGGGATTTATGAGTATAATATTCCCGGAAAAGGAGGCAGTGATTTACCTGAAGGAGCTTTAAAAATAGAGGGAGGAAAAGTGGAACATGAATATAATTACCCCCGTCTTGATAAGTATATTAAGAAAAATTATCAATTTTTCAATCCTTCTTTGCAGGAGAAAATAGACAATACAAATTTTGCTGACAGGCACTATGATTTTTATCAGGAAGTTAATCAAGCTTTTGTCAATTTGGACAGGCTGGAGATCTCTACCCTGGAAAACGGAAATAAAGAAATAACTTTAATAGATATTGATAAAGGAGAAAAAGTTACTAAAGAATTTTCTCTACCCGAGGGCTTTAAAATGAATGATTTAGGGGGTAATTATATAATGGTATATGATTCCAATAGTTCAGATGTTTTTCTTCAGTCCGGCTTATACCTAAATGATAAAAAAGAAATAGTTATTGACTCTTCTTTAAGAGGAGAAACTTTGGAGGAAAAATTGCAAGATCTTAGCTCTGGCTCAGAAGAAGGCGCAGGAGGGGCGTCTCAAGCTTCAGAGGAGAGTGTCTCTGATGAGCGCGATTCGGGTGTGAGCGCTGATAAAGAAGGGGAAACTGAAAAAGCGCAGGAACAGTCAGATCATATTTCCAATAAAGGTCAAGAAGGAATCCAAGTAGAAGACGTAGAATTTGAATATGATGATAACGGAAACCCTGAGCATGTAAAACATTCACTTATTGTAAACGGCGAACCTATGGATTTATTAAAAAAATCAGGAGAAGGAAGTAACCTAGCTCCAGACGCTTTAGATTATTATCATGATGACCATTTTTCTACACAAAGATTAAGCCAAGTCTTGGAATATCAGACAGTATTGAATAAATTGCAAGAAGAGGGTCAAACAGAAACCGAGGAATATAAATGGACCTTACAAAAGATTAAGGATTATGTTGATGAGGTGGAAAAGCATTATGGAGATGTTTTTAACAAAGATGAATTGAAAATTCCGGAATCGGAAAAAGAATAGAATTGAAATAAATTTTAAATAATATTTTCAAATAAAAAACCCCGAGAACAGTTTGTCTGTTTTCGGGGTTTTGGTTTGGTTTTTTCCTCCTTCTTTTTATTTGTAGTATACCACGGCCGCTCTGTTCTGAGGGCCGCAGGTTCCGTAAATGTAAGCCTCTGGTCTGGCTAAAAGTTTGATTCCGGAAACGTCTACGCCGTTTTCCTTGAGATAATTTTTCAAGGATTCGGCGCGTTCCTCGGCCAGTCTGGTGTTTGCCTTTTTGCCTCCGGAAGGATCTGACACCCCGATAATAACCTTGGGCGTCATCCCTTCTCTAATGGCCTTATCAAGGATTGCCTTGTTGGCATTGTCCTTGATTTGGTCTCCGGAGGCATACTTAAAACTAATTTTGGCCTGGGATAATTCGCCCCGGCCTTTTTGCCTGTCTTCCAGGGCAGTGGTTCTCTTTACGTTGAAAGAGACCACTCCGTAGAGATGATCCAGGCGTCCCTTGGTCTGTTTCAGGTCATGGGTGTTGGTCTTTACTTGATCACTCACCCGTTTTAGGTCATGGCTGTTAGCCTTGACTTGGCCAACTGTTTGTTTTAGGTCATGGGTGTTGGCCTTGATTTGTCCAACAGCCCGATCCATCTGATTTTCCAGGCGCGCTACCCGGTTTTCCAGGCCGGGATTGGCTGTCTGGGCCTTATCCTCCTTTTCAGCCTTGTCGGCGGTTTCATTCGCCTCCTTGGCCTTGTCGGCTGTTTGGGCCGTATCTTCTCCCAGAAAAGCCTCCAACTCAGCCACGGACATGCCGGGCTGATCCTGATCCTTGGAGACTCCGACCATGGGGCCCCGGTGGGCGCAACCTACGCCCACCAGGATGACCATCATAACGATGATTAAAGATTTTTTCATTTTTCCCTCCTTTAATTTTTCTCAATTTGACCGGGATTAGCCAGAATTACCCAGCTTCCTTGCTGGTTTCCGGCCTCTGCCTTTTGCGGCCATACCCGGATTTTGACCCTCTCTGCCAGATCCGAGGCCCGAAGATGGGGTAGGACTTTGCGGAGATTGGCCTTTATCTCCAGGGCTGCTTCTTTTTTACTGTTTGCCCGGGAGATAAACCAGACCATCCGGCCTGTAAACCATCTCTCCTCAATTTTCTTGAGGATTTCCTGTCCACCCATATCCTGGGTGATGGCGGTGATTTCCAGGGGGCGTTCGTAACAAACAATTTTGACATTGGTCCCCCGGTCTTGCCAGGAATGGGCCTCCATAAATAAACCACCACCACCGGCTCCCACTGCTTCTTTGCTGCTGGGAGATCGGGTTTGGACAAGGCTAAGCCCCAGACCTGTGGTACCACCCTTAGTCACGGGTAGTGATTCGGTTAATATGGCCACTTCTGTAGCCCCGGTAAACTTTTTTGCATACCAGAGGGCTTGTTGGATGGCCTTTTCCCTGGAGACTTCGTAATGATCGGATACTTCTACATATCCGAGCAGCCTCCCGGTCGGCTCTTTGGGAAGTCCATCTTCATCTAACTCTACGATGTTGATGGGCTTCTTGTTTTCCCCCTGCCTCTGAAACAAGGTTTCCATATATGGCTTCTCCCAGAGTTCGGCCCCTCTGGATCTGCCTGCGCCGGCAAAGAAGTGATAAGGCACTTCTTTGGTGCAGGCATAACTTGCCAGGTTTTTCCATCCTTCCTTCATGGGGAATGGTTGGGGAGTGGGGGGTGGTCCGGGCAGAAAAGAAGTTACATTTGCCGAAACCGACTGGTAGTAGGTGTTGTCGGTCGGGCTATTGTTTATTTCTGATCTTGATTCATTGACAGTGTCTGCCAATGAAATGGTTGGGGCTCCAAGCACAAGCAGCAACCCCGCCGTTACCGTTACTATAATAGCTTTTTTCATCTTTTTCCTCCTTTTCTCTATTCCGTTTTTATAAAGGAGTGGGCCTTGGCTTCACCATAGTTACCGTCAGCATAGGAGAAGCTTTCTCCATATGCCTCCATGGAACCGGGATTGTTAACTTGTTCCCCGGTTACATTGGCATAGGTGGAAGCCTGGGCATTCGCTCCAGGGTTTCCGGTTCGTTGGTTTTGGGTGGAGACTTCTCCATTGACAGTAAAACTGCCTGAGGAGCCGTCTGTCCCTGTGATTTTAAAACCGGCATTATTTATTTGCCAGTTTTGTTCAGCCTTCTCTGAGGAATAGGTGTAGCCTTCAACATGAAGGCTTCCGTTTAAGACTCCGCCTTGAGAAGAGGAGTTTAAATTTACCCCGGCCTCAAATTGGGCTGATCCATTACAGTTTTCATTGCCGTAGTAGCTCTGGTTGCCCAGAGTTCCCTCGACAATAATGTTTTGCGTGCCTTGGCCGGAAACAATTTCTCCGGTTCCACCGCCTTCCAGGAATCCAAAAGAGGAGCTGGAATAAAATCCATCATCATTTGGATTTTCTTGATTAATAGAACCGTCTGTATAGGCATTTACTTCTGTTTTGCCTTCAGACGGCACCCCTGACAACTCAAATTTTCCCAGAGACTCGACTTCTGCCCAGCCTCCGTTGTTATTTTCTCCATACTGGATTTCTGAGGAAGTCAAGGACTGTCCCTCAATATCCCCTTCGCCCCAGGCAATACCCAGGGCAAAAATTGTCAAACAACAAACAATCATTAAAAAAATTACCTTTTTCATCTTTATTCCTCCTTTTTTCTGGTTTTTTTGTTTATATTTTTAAAATGATATAACCTCGCATTCTAACAAATTTTGGGAAAAATGTCAAGGGTTTTTATAAAAAAAGCTATATAAATAGGCAAAATTCAGCTTGCCCGGAAATCAAGAAAAATCCCAAAAAATAAGGAAAAAATATTGGTTTTGCCAAATTGACACCCCTGTTTTTTTGCGATATAATAAAGATAGAAATATTATTAATTATTTTTTTAATTTTATGCTTATATCTTGGTTAGGGCATTCTTGTTTTAAAATTCAAAGCAAATCAGGTCCGGAAGGTATTACCGTGATTACCGATCCTTTTGACAAAAGCGTGGGACTAAAAGCCCCAAATTGCGAGGCTGATATTGTTACTGTCAGTCATGATCATGCTGATCATAATAATGCCGAATCCTTGCGAGGCGATCCTTTTGTAATTAACTCTGCCGGAGAATATGATATTAAAGGAGTATTGGTTCAAGGGGTGGACTCTTATCATGACGACAAAGAAGGAGCGGAAAGAGGTAGGAATATAATTTATCGAATTGAAATGACTGATATTTCCCTGGTTCATCTGGGGGATTTGGGCCATGTTTTGGACAACAAACAGTTGGAGGCCTTGGTGGGTGTTGATATTTTAATGATTCCGGTGGGAGGCAAATACACCCTGGATGGTAAAAAAGCGGTAGAAGTGGTTTCCCAAATTGAACCCCGCATGGTAATACCCATGCATTATAAAATACCCGGCTTAAAAGTGGACATAGAAAAAGAAGACAAGTTTGTTAAAGAGCTGGGATTGACCCCCGGTAAGGAGGATAAATTAAAGATAAGTCGCAAGGACCTGCCCCAGGAGAATATGGAGTTAGTGGTTTTTAAAAACCCTTAAAATATGACAAACAGAGAGAAAAAGAAAAAAAAGGAAAAAATCCAGACCCCGGAGGAGAAAATCGAAAGAGACAAGATTTTTTTGTTAGGAGCCGGGGTGTGTTTTTTTATGAGTTTAATTTTTGTTTTGTGGGTTTTTAGTTTGAATGATTTTTGGCAAAAAGAAGGAAAAGTGTCTGATTCTGAATCTCAGGATTCATTGGAAGAAAGTTTTACTCAATGGAGTACTTTAGAAGAGCAGTTTAATAAAGACTGGGGAAAGGTTAAACAGAAAATTAAAGAGGTAAGCCAAGAAAAAACAAATGAAAGATCATTGAATGAAAGAAAAAATATAGAAGAGTTAAAGAACAATTTGGAATCAGAGCTTGAAAATAATAATAATTAATTTTTATTTAATTTTATAATAGACAATAATTGTTAAGGACAAGGTCCGTTTCTTTTTTATTTTTAAGAAAAAATTATTAATTTATTTATATGGCCAATAATAAAAAGAACACAAATAAAGGAGCCAAAGGCAAAGGCGGGTCCGGGAAAAAAGATTCTCCCCGGGAAGATAGTTCTCAGGAAAAGTTTCAAAAAACCGAATACGGCCTTGTGACCTCTCAATCCTTGGTAGAGGAGATGAGCAAATCTTATTTGGATTATGCTATGAGCGTGATAGTTCAGCGCGCTTTGCCCGATGTTAGGGACGGACTTAAGCCGGTTCACAGAAGAATAATGTATGCCATGTGGGGCTTGGGCATTAAATCCAATTCTCGTTTTAAAAAATCCGCTACCGTAGTGGGTGAGGTTTTGGGTAAATATCATCCGCATGGCGACTCCGCGGTTTATGAGTCCATGGTCAGGATGGCCCAAGAGTTTTCCATGAGATATAAATTGGTAAACGGACAGGGTAATTTCGGCTCCATGGACGGAGACAGCGCCGCGGCCATGAGATATTGTGTTACCGGAGACACTTTAATTTTAACTGAGAAAGGAATAAAGCCCATAGAGGAATTAATTGAAAGCAAAAGCAAAACCGGAGAAGAAAAAATTAAAGAAAAAATACTAAATTATGAAGGAAAAAAGAAAAACGCTTCCCGATTTTTCGATTCCGGTGAACATCCTACGATTAAAATTACCACCCAAGAAGGGTATGAACTGGAAGGGTCCCATAATCATCCGGTTATGGTTTGGACCAAAAACAGATTTAATACCCCGGACATTGAGTGGAAATTATTGGAAGACATTACGGGAAAAGATTATGTTTTGTTGAATAGGGAACACTCCTTGTTTTCCTCCAAAGAGCTAAACTTAAAAGATTATGTTCCGGCGGGAAGAAATTATAAAGAAGTTAAACTTCCCGGGGAGATGAATCGGGATTTAGCTTTTTTATTGGGAGCTTTGACCGCGGAAGGTAGTTATCATAATAATCAAATTTTATTTAATAACGGAGATCAAGAGTATTATGATCGGGTTAAAGAAATTTTAGAAAAAGAATTTGAAGGCGGAAAATTGTATGAACGGGATGTTTCCGGGGGTTGCCGGGAGTTAAGTTTCTATCATCAAAAAGGAGTAAAGTTTTTAGAGAATATCGGTTTAACTTTAAATAAATCGGATAAAAAAAGAATCCCTTTTTCAGTTCTTCAATCTAACCGGAAAATAATTGCTCAGTTCCTGCAAGGTCTTTTTGAAGGAGACGGTTCAGTCCTTTCTAAAACAGATAAAAGGCATGGAGGTAAATGTATAGAGCTTACTTATAATTCTAAAAGCAAGCAATTAATCCGGGAATTAAAGACTCTTTTGCTTAACTTCGGCATAGTGACCACTAATCCTTACCAAGATTCTCGCAACCAATGTTATAAGTTGATTATCAGCGGGGTCAGTAATATTCAAAAATATCAGAAAGAAATCGGTTTTTATAGTCAGAAGAAAAAAGAGAAAATAGAGAAAGTGAAAGAACTTAATGCCACTCGAATGAGCAAGACTGATTTTATTCCCTATTTAAATGAATATTTACGGAAAAATTATAATACGGAATATATTAAACGATATAATTTTGACCGTTATAATAATTTAGAAAAGAATAAAGAAAAACTTTCTCAATATTTATCCCAAAGGGATAAGAAAATGGTGGAATGGTTGCTTCAAAACAAATTTTTCTTTAATAAAATCAAGAAGATAGAAAAAGGAAAGAAAAAGAAAAAAGTTTATTCTATAAAAGTGGATAGTGATTGTCACTCTTTTATAGCCAACGGTTTTATAAACCATAATACCGAGGCTAAAATGGCTCAGATTTCCGAGGAGTTGCTTTTTGATATTGAGAAAGAGACCGTTAATTTTGTACCTAATTTTGACGGCTCGCAAAAAGAGCCCGCCGTCTTGCCGGCCAAACTCCCCAATTTGCTTTTAAACGGAACCATGGGGATTGCCGTGGGTATGGCCACCAACATTCCTCCCCATAATTTAACCGAACTTTGCGAGGCCGTTACCGCCTTGATAGCCAATCCGCAAATCAGTACCGAGGATTTGGTGGAAATCGTAACCGGGCCGGATTTTCCTACCGGCGGAATAATTTATAACAAAAAAGACATAACCCAGGCCTATGCCACCGGCAAGGGCTCTATTATTATGAGAGGAAAAGCCGAAATTGAGGAAAAGAAAGGCGGAGCCCAGCAGATTGTTATCTCCGAGGTTCCTTATCAGGTAAACAAAGCTTCTTTGGTGGAAAAAATCGCTGATCTGGTCAAGAACAAAAAGATCCAAGGAATTAAAGAACTAAGAGACGAATCAGATAAAGAAGGGGTCAGGATTGTGATCGGTTTAAAAAAAGAGGCCTACCCCAAGAAAGTTTTGAATGTTTTGTATAAAAAAACCCCTTTGCAGACCAATTTTGGAGTCAATATGCTGGCCCTGGTGGACGGGATCCAGCCCCGGGTTTTGACTTTAAAAACGATCTTGGAAGAATATGTGAAGCATCGGGAAGAGATAGTTAAGAGAAGGACCCAATTTGACCTGGATAAAGCGCGGGCCAGAGCCCATATTTTGGAAGGTCTTATGAAGGCCTTGAAAAATATTGACGCCGTGATCAAAACCATTAAAGCTTCCAAGGATAAAGAGACAGCCAAGAATAATTTAATAAAGAAATTTAAATTGACCGAAGTTCAAGCCGTGGCCATTTTGGAGATGAAACTGCAGAATCTGGCAAATTTGGAAAGAAAAAAAATAGAAGACGAACTGGAAGAAAAGAAGAAATTAATCAAAGAGTTGGAAGCCATTTTAAAATCCCGGGTTAAAATGAGAAATATTATCAAAAAAGAAGTGGAAGAGATAAAAGAAAAATACGGGGACGAGAGAAAAACTCAAGTGATAGCCCGGGGAGCCAAAGAATTCAGCACCGAGGATCTGGTTCCCAATGAAGAGACTATTGTAATGATGACCCGGGATGGCTACATAAAAAGATTGCCTCCGGACACTTTTAAAGTTCAAGCGCGAGGAGGCAAGGGCGTAATGGGTCTTACTACCAAAGAAGAGGATATGGTGGAATTCTTATTTACCACTATGACCCATAGCGATGTTCTTTTTTTTACTACCAAAGGACGAGTTTTTCAGCTTAAAGCCCATGAGATACCTTTGGCCACCCGAACAGCCAAGGGAACCCCGATTGTGAATTTTTTGCAAGCCGGGAATAATGAAAAAGTGACCTCGGTTTTGCCTTTGGACAAGATATCTAAGTCTAAATATCTCTTTTTTGCCACTGAACAGGGCTTGGTTAAAAAAGTGGATTTGAGCGCTTTTGCCAATGTCCGCAGTTCCGGATTGATAGCCATTAAAATCAAGGAAGGAGATAAATTGATTTGGGCCAAGCCCACTCAGGGCAATGACCAAATTCAGCTTTTAACCGCTCAAGGACAAGCTATTCGTTTTGAGGAAAAGGATGTGCGAACCATGGGCAGGTCGGCCAGCGGAGTTCACGGAATTAAACTAAAAAAAGATGATTATGTGGTGGGCATGGGAGTTATTAAAAATAGCAAGGAAAAACAGAAAAAATATCAAGTTTTGACCATAATGGAAAAGGGCTTTGGCAAGAGAACCCCTCTTAAGCTTTATAAAGTTCAGGGCCGGGGCGGTTCCGGGATTAAGACCGCCAAGGTAACGGCCAAAACCGGCAAATTAGTAAATTCTTTTATTGTTAATCCCGATACTATGAAAGAAAAGGATTTGATAATGATGTCGGAAAAAGGACAGGTCATTCGAATGCCTTTTAAATCCGTTACTCAGGCCGGACGCGATACTCAGGGAGTGCGCCTTATGAAATTAAAAGACAAGGATGATAATGTGGCTTGCCTGACTTGGGTTTAAATTTTTTAGTTAAAATAATAAAGACGGGATTTTTCCCGTCTTTTTGGTTGGTTTAATTTTACCAGTTATTTTTCTGAGAGCGGAGATCCACTCTGCCGGCGCGGGGATCGGTTCCGTGATAGGATTGGCGGATTTTTTTTCTTATTTTGGTTAAAAATCCCGGTTTGGCTGTTCTTCTTCTTTTTTTAGCCATTTTCCCCTCCTTTTTTATTGGGTTTTTAAATTTAAATTTTAAGTTATCACAAAAGATATTTTTTGGCAAATAAGCTATTTTTTACACAAGTTTTCCACTTTTTTCCGCTATTTTTACACAATTTTTCCCCCAAAGGGGGCGTTGACGCCCTATTGGGGGCGTGTTAGCATAAAGTGTTTAGAGTAATTTAGTTTTATCCCTTGACAAAATTTTTAAAGCGTGATAGTATGGAATGTTTTAGAAGGTAAAGAGATCATTTCAAGCGGGTTAGGCACGACAAGCATGGGGATTTTCTGTTAGGTTTTAAGGGCGGATTGGTGCTCTTAAACACCTATGGAAAATTTTCTTGCCTACCCGCTTGAGCTGATCTCTTTTTTATTTTAAAAATTTTTAAAATAAAAGATCGCGATTTCGCGGTTTTTTTTATTCTTCAGTACTCGTGGCTTGTTGTTCGTTTTCTTTTGCGGAGTTTTCTTTTTCCTCTTCCGTGGATATTTTTTCCGCCCCAATCAAACAAACCGCTCTCCAAGGTGAATAATGAGAATGAAATCTTCTTTCTCTGGTCTCTCCGTCCGCATAGGTGATTATGTAGTCAAAATAAGCATCAGCTCCGTTGTGGGCGCTTTCTGTGCATTTTTTTTGCCCCGGCTCCAAGTCAGTGGTTTCTATTTCTTTAGTGGGTCCGGGGTAAGTAATATTATAGATTATCGGATCAGTAGTGGTTACTTTTCTGCCGTCATCGGTTCCCCAAAGATCAAAATAAAGATCATAGCCCTCGATGCGATATTGAATAAGGATATAATTGTCAGTGTCATTTATAAATTTAAAATCCGGTTTAGGGTTATAGATAGTGGCGTCAGTCCCGGCCGGTTCATAATAAGAAACTCTATAACTATGACTTTTTCTTTCGGTTATTTTTAATCCGGCATCAAGAGCGGTTCTAAACATAGTGGTTCCGATTTGGCACAAACCGCCGCCGTATTCCGGAACAGTTTTATTTCCTTTTATTACCAACTCCGGTTTATATCCGGTTTGCGCGTTAATTCTTCCCAAGGCGCCAACTAAGGAAAATTCTTCTTCCGGTTTAATCAAGAGGCCGTTTAAGCTTTGCGCCCCCACTTTGATATTGTGAATTCTGTTAGAAGGAGAGCCGGCAAAATTAGAGTGGCCGGTGCCGATTACTTCTTTGATACCCAAATTATTAATATTGTCAATGTTAATTTTGCTTTTTACTTTTTTGGTTAATATTTCTATAGTATTTGTTGAGGAATTTGATAATTTATCCTTGATAAGGGAGGCGGTTTCCGGAATTTTTACCTCCACCCCCTCCTGGCTGGCCTTGAATTGGGTAACTTTTTCTTCCTCTATCTCAAAACGGGCGTTCACGGGTTCCCGGTTTATGGATGGAGCAACTTTTTGTTTTAAAAACCGGGAGATTTTTTCCGGCCGGAGTGATACTCCTATAGCGTCCTGTTCAGGATACAGTTCCATCCAGCGGACTAATTTTTCTTGGCCAATTTTCCATTTTTCTTCCTTATAAATCAAATTAACAGGGGCTTGATTAAGAATATTTTTAATTTTGTTCTCCAAATTTAGACAGTCTCTTTTGTGGATTCGGGGGTATTTGATCTGATCTTTTAGTTGGATGGTGGAATTATTCAATTGTTTTAGATTGTTTTTTATTCTATCCAAAGCATCTTGATAATTAATTATTTTCCCCAGTTTTTCTTTTTGTATGGTATAATCTATAGTTTCGGGCAAACTGGAAGTAGAGATAACCAGGGTGGCGTCTCTGGCCGGAATTTCAAATTGTTGAAAATTTTTGTGAATTATTTTTTTAATTTCCGGCCTATTCAATTCTACTTTTACGGGGATATTTTTTTTCTCAAATAAGAGAGAGATTTGTTTTTGCAGAGATTTAAAAAAATTTTTCCCCCTGCCCTTTTCCAGGGCTTGATTGATATTGATCCGGGGCTGGAATTTTATAACCTCATAGCTTATATCACCGGACAAGGAAGAGACTTTGGGGGTTAAATTGATCTGAGCTCCTTCATATTTTAAACCGATGCCCTCTTGGTTGATTTGGGTTATTTTGTTTTCTAATTTTTGTCTGGCTTCCTTAGTTCCCAAACCCCCAACCTCTATATTTCCTATTTTAATTCCGGGTAGTATTTTGTTTTCATATTTGTTTAGAAAATAAAGATAAGCCCCGGTTAAGATCGCCGAGAGCAGAAAAAAAATGACCACCAAAGACAGTAGCCATTTTAAAATTTTAGATTGTAATTTTAATTTAATCATTGGGATTTAGGATTTCGTTTAATATTTCTTTGGCTCCTTTGTGCTTTTCTTCGGAAATATTGAAGTAAATTTTGTCCCCTTCTTTTAGCCGGGCGGGCGTTTTTTCTTGGGGCCAGCTGATTTGTTTCCCCGCTTCATCTTTTAATAAAACTTCCCCCTTTTCTTTCTTTATTTTTTTTATAATAAAAACGTATTCCATATTTTGGTTTATTTGCTTTTTACTGACACTTTTTCTTTTTCCGTTTTTTGCAAAGTTATGGTCAATATTCCGTTTTCCAGCACGGCATCAATGTTTTTCGTGTCCACTTCTGTGGGCAGAATTATGGAGCGGGAAAAATTTCCCCAAAAACATTCTCTGTAAAGATAATCTTCTTCTTTTACTTCTTCCTGATTTTTTCTTTCTCCTCGAATGGTTAACATATCATTATTTAGAGAGATATCCAGATCTTCCGGAGCCACTCCGGCAATGGTTGATTTGATTATGATTTTTCCCGAAGTTTCGTAAACATCTATGGATAATTGGCCCTCTTCGTAGTTTTCTTCTAACCAATCTTTTTCTTCCTTTTCTTCTTTGTTTGCTTGATTTTTTTTATTTTTTTTAAAAAGTTTAGACATTTTATGCATGGGTTATTTCTAAAAGAGATATAAAAATTATAATATATTTTTAAAAAAGAGAAAAGGGGTCAGTGGACGCGAGAGGATTTGAACCTCTGACCTCCACGATGTCAACGTGGCACTCTAACCCGCCTCGCTGAAGCCGAGCTTCTGCTCGGCGAGGCGGGCCAACTGAGCTAAGTGTTTTAACTAAAAGCGGAAAATCTAAAAATATAATCAAAATTAATTTTGCTTAAAAAATTTAAATTACTTATTTGTTAATTTGAAATGTGGACGCGAGAGGATTTGAACCTCTGACCTCCACGATGTCAACGTGGCGCTCTAACCAACTGAGCTACGCGTCCTGTTTTGTTTTAGGTTTAAGATTTCTGATTTTTGACTTCTAAATCTTAAATCTAAAATCATTAATCATAAACGAGAATGTGGGCATGGGTGGAATTGAACCACCGACATCCACGTTATAAGCGTGGTGCTCTAACCCCTGAGCTACATGCCCGGCTAAAACAACAAAACCCCAAACAAGGGGTATTATCATCTTTTAAAACAGTTTATCACCTATTTTTCAGGCCTTCAAGACCCTTAAAACTAAACAGGTATTTTATTTAATTTTTCTTTAATAATATCAATAATTTCTTCTTTTACTTCCTCTATTTTTTGTTCGGCCTTGATTTGAACAAAATTATTATTTCCTTCCGGGGTATATTTTTGGAGTGAATTTTTTAATTCTAAATTTCGTCGGGAATATATGGCTCCCTTGGTTTTATTTTCTTGTTCATAAAAAACCGAGAGCATTTCAATTTTGGGAATATTAACTATTAGCTCATTGATCAAATCGATCAAGTCGTGTTCCCGGGTTTGGGTTTCTTGAAAATCTTTTTGGTTTAAGGTTGTCCAGATCAGCCTGGGTTCGTTTTCGGGATGAGAGAGATTGTTGAGAGCTTTCCCCCATAATTTAAAAGTATTTAAAGTTTGAGAGCGGTAGAATTGATTTATAATTTTTTCTTTATCCGCCCCCAGAGAGATCAAATTATAAGTGGTGGAAAGAGTGTTCGGGGTTATGGGGGTTTTAAAGTTTCGGGTTTTGTAAATTATACCCCCTAAAAGGCAGTGGGCCGATTCCGCGCCCAGATATTTTTCCTTTTCTTTCTCCCAAAGGGAAAAGATGATCTCAGATATTGTGGGTTCAGTAAGCTCAACCAGATTGATTTGTCCGTATTCTTCATTAGAGGGTTGGTTGTCTATGTTTATGATCGGAGTTTGATAGAAAAAATTTCCGGTTTTTTGATAAATTTGGCCCAAGAGTTCCGGGTCTGGAGTTCCCAGGGTAATTATAAGATCGTGGCGAAAGTTGGTGTGTTGGGCCGAGATATCCTCGGGAGAGAAAAAACCTTTTTCCGGAGTAATATAAAAGTTCAGGGCCTTTTCCGTGAGTTTATATTTTACTTTTCCGATTCGGGCCGAATTTAAATCCAAGGAAATAACAAAATCGCTCAAATTTTCTAAAGAATTTTTAATTTTTTCATAACCCGGAAAGCCGGCAAAAGATTTTAAAGAGGGCTTGAGATAATCTTTTTCTCGATCGTCCTCCAGAATAATTTCACTTTTTTTGCCCATTTTTTTTAAGATCAATCTTAAGGCCAGAGCGGAGAGGACAATCTCTTCGTTCCAGGGGGTGTAGCCGGTGATCAAAATATTGTTTGCTTTTTCTATTTGTTTAATGAATTGTTCTTGTTTTTCCAGCATATTTTGCGAATTTTTTAGAAGAATTCCCATTTTGGAATAATTAAAAAATAATATCTTAAGTTTGGGAAAGTGTCAATAAAAAGGGGTTTAAGCCCGGATTTTTATTGTTTAAAAGAAAGGATTTTTTTAAATTTTTAGCTTGCCAAAAAAGACCTCTTTTGTTAAGCTGACAAATATGAAACCAAAAATAGAGAAGACTTACGAACCCCAAAAATACGAATCAGACATTTATAATAAATGGGAAAAATCCGGTTTTTTTAATCCGGATAATTTAAATTTGCCCCAGGACGCTCCCGCTTACTCTATTATTATGCCTCCGCCCAATGTGACCGGTTTTCTTCATATGGGACATGCGGCCATGTTGGCTTTTGAGGACATTTTGATCCGTTATTATCGTATGAAGGGCTATCGGGCTTTATGGGTTCCCGGAACCGATCACGCCGCCATAGCCACTCAAGCCAAAGTGGAGAATTTGCTTTTAAAAGAAGAGGGAAAGACTAAATATGATTTGGGCAGAGAGGATTTTTTAGCAAGAGTTAGGGAATATGCCCAAAATTGTCATGATCGGATTGAGAATCAGATAAAAAAAATGGGTAGCTCTTGTGATTGGTCTCGAGAAGCTTATACTCTGGACGAAACCAGAACCCGGGCGGTGAGGAGCGTTTTTAAGATGATGCACGAGGATGGGCTTATTTATCAAGGAGAAAGAATTGTTAATTGGTGTCCTCGGTGTTATTCCACTTTATCCGATGATGAGGTGGAATATAAAACTCAAACAGCCAAGTTTTATACTTTTAAGTATAGTTCGGATTTTCCTTTGGCTATATCCACTACTCGTCCGGAGACCAAGTTGGCAGATACCGCCGTAGCTGTTAATCCCAAAGATAAAAGATACAAAGATTATATAGGCAAGACTTATGAGATAGATTTTGTGGGTGTGCCTTTGAAAATAAAAATAGTGGCTGACAGGTCGGTTGATCCGGAACTCGGAACCGGAGCCCTGGGTGTTACCCCCGCTCATTCCGCCACTGATTGGGAGTTAGCGAGAGAGCACGATTTAGAGGTTTTAAAAGCCATTGATGAAGAAGGCAAGATAAAAAAGGGCTATGGAGAATTTTCCGGAAAAAAAGTGGAGGAAGCCAGGGAGTTGATAGTGGAAAAATTAAAAGAAAAGGGTTTATTGGAAAAAGAGGAAGGAATAGAAAATAATATTTCAGTTTGTTATCGTTGCGATACTCCCATAGAGCCTCTGCCCAGCTTGCAGTGGTTTATAGATGTTAATAAAAAAGTTCCCAAGTTGGGCAAAACTCTAAAAGAAGTTTGCAAAGAGGCGGTAGAGAAAGGATTTGGGGAAAAAGAAAAAATTAATATTTTTCCTCCGCGATTTGAAAAAAATTATTATCATTGGATTGACAATCTCAGGGATTGGTGTATTTCCCGGCAGATCTGGTTCGGGCATCGGATTCCGGTTTGGTATAAAGGTAAGGAAATTTATGTGGGCGTGGAAGAGCCCGCTGAAAAGGACTGGAAACAAGATGAGGATACCTTGGATACTTGGTTTTCTTCCGGGCTCTGGACTTTTTCCACTATGGCTCATTCTCCGGAAGAGATTAACTTGGAAAACGGTAAATTAAAAATTGACTCCCGGGATTTTAAAAATTATCACCCCACGGCGGTTTTGGAAACCGGGTATGATATTTTGTTTTTTTGGGTGGCTCGTATGATTTTAATGACTACTTATACCTTGAGAGATATTCCTTTTCAAGATATTTACCTTCACGGTTTGGTTTTGGATGGAGAAGGAAAAAAAATGAGTAAATCCAAGGGAAATGTGATTGATCCCATAGATATGGCGGAGAGATACGGCACCGATGCCACCCGGCTTTCCTTGGTTATGAATACCTCTCCGGGCGCGGATATTAAATTAAGCGAAGAAAAAGTGGCCGGTTTCAGAAATTTTATTAATAAACTTTGGAATATTAGCAGATATATATTATCTAACTACGAAAGAAAAGAAGAAAAATTGGAGTGGAGTAAATTATCTTTGGCTGATAAGTGGATAATTCGGGAGTTGGTGAATACTATAAAAACGGTAGATCAACATTTGGCTAATTATAATTTTTCCCAAGCAGGAGAAGTGTTAAGAGAATTTACTTGGAATTATTTGGCTGATTGGTATGTAGAGGCCAGTAAATTTGAAAAATCAGAGCAGAAGAATGAAGTTATGTTTTGTGTTTTGGAAAATTTGTTAAAATTATGGCACCCCTTTACTCCTTTTGTTACGGAGGCGATCTGGAAGGAGTTTACTTCCATTGATTTGATAGTTGAAAAATGGCCGGACATTTTAGATTTAAATAATATTTGGGTTAAATATTCGGAAACCGGAACCGGCGGGGATTTTGAAATTATTCAAGAAGTAATCAGCGCTATTCGCAATGTTCGTTCGGAGAACAAGATAGAGCCGGGACGAAAGATAAAGGCGGTTATCAGCGCCGGAGATAAAAAAGATTTATTGGAGGAAAATTTTGAGCTTTTGAAAAATATGAGGACCGGAATCGGCGAGTTGGATATTCAAGAAAAAGCAAAACCGGAGAATGATTTTATTTATGCCGTAGCCGGAGAAGTGGAAATTTATTTATTGGGAGCGGTGGACAAAGAAAAAGAAAAAGCTCGGATAGAAAAAGAGTTAAAAAATTTGGATGATTTTATAAAAAAAATAACCGACAAACTAAACAAAGAATCTTTCCTTGATAATGCTCCTCGTGAGGTGGTGGCCAAAGAAAGGGATAAGTTAGCCAAAGCTCGGGAAGAGCAAGGGGCTTTAAAAGAAAAATTAAAAAAATTATAAATAAAATATTTAAAGAGAGAATTTGGATTTAAGCAAAATCTTTCTTTTAAAAAACATATGTTTACCCATTCTTTTTGGACCAAAACTTTATTTAATAATTCTCTGGAAATTTGGTTTTGGGCTTTATTGATTTTTTTGGTTGTTTTAGGGGTATTAAAGATTTTTAAATCCGTAATTATTTCCAAGCTTAAAAAATTAAGCAAAAAAACGGAGACTAAAATAGATGATTTGTTGATTGGAGCCATCCAGGATATTTCCTTCCCTTTTTATTTAATTATTTCTTTGTATGCCGGTTCTTTAAAATTGGCTTTAACCCCCTTGGTGGATAAAATTCTTTATTTTATTTTTTTAATAGGAGTGGTTTATTATGTTATTCGTTTCCTGGAAAGCTTAATTAATTACGGGGTGCAGAAATTAATAAAAAGCAAGGAAGGCCGGGAAGGTGTGGGAATTATTCGGTTAGGAGGAGCGATTTTAAAGATTGTGCTTTGGTTGGGAGCCATAGTTTTGGTTTTGTCCAATATGGGTTATGATGTTACTTCTTTGGTGGCTGGCCTGGGAATTGGAGGAATCGCCGTAGCTCTGGCCATCCAAAGCATTTTAGGAGATCTTTTTAGCTCCCTGACAATTTTGTTGGATAAACCTTTTAAAATCGGTGACTTTATTGTGGTGGGAGACAATTACGGAACTGTAAAAAAGGTGGGGGTAAAGACCACTCGCATCGAACTTCTTCAGGGAGAGGAATTAGTGGTTTCTAATAGCGAATTAACCAATTCTCAAATCAGAAATTTCGGAGCTATGAAAACCAGGCGAGTAGTTTTTACTATCGGTGTGGTTTACGGACTTTCCTCGGAAAAACTGGAAAAAATCCCCGAAATTTTGGAAGATATAATTAAAAAAGAAGAGAAAACCGAGATAGAAAGGGCTCATTTTAAGGAATTCGGGGATTTTAGCTTAATATTTGAAGTGGCTTTTTATGTTAATTCTCCGGATTATATTGAGTATATGGATGTTAGAGAAAGAATTAATTTGGAAATTACTCGCAGATTTAGCCGGGAAGGAATTGAAATGGCCTTCCCCACCCAGACCGTATTTGTGAAGAAGTAATTATATTGCTAAATTGTTACATTGTTTATTGATATATTTTAATTATTAAAATTATACATAATTTCGATTTGTGTAATTTGTAATTAAATTTGTGAATTTGTAATTGTATGACCTTAAAAGGATACCTAACTTTAATGAGCTTAAGCACCCTTCTTTGCTGGGGGGCTTGGATTTATATTTTGTTCAATATTGACCCGGAGACCTCCAATTATTTGGGTTTTGTCTTGTTTTACGCCACTTTGTTTTTATCTTTAAGCGGGACTTTTGCGATTTTGGGACTTGTGTTGCGTTTCGTGGCTTTAAAAAGGAAATTGGTTTTTCATTTCGTGGGCACGGCTTTTAGGCAATCTTTTCTATTTTCTTTTTTGATTTTGGCAATATTATTTTTACAGGCCCGGGGATTGTTAACTTGGTTAAATCTTATTTTTTTAGCCGGGGCCTTGGTTTTATTGGAATTCTTTTGGCTTAGTTATAATCAAGGAAAAGCTAAAAAATATTTAAATAAGAACTAAATATAAAAGTATATGCGGGACAAATTACAACAAATTAAGAATAATTTTGAGGAAGAATTGAAAAAAATAAAAGATAAAAATTCCTTGGAAGAATTGGAAGTTAAATATTTGGGCAGAAAAGGAGAACTGACTTTGGTTTTAAAAGAGTTAAAAAATTTGGCTTTCGACCAAAAAGCGGAAATGGGACAATTGGCCAATCGGATTAAAAAAGAAATAAAGGAAGAAATAAAAAAAGCTCAGAATAATTTTCAAGAAGAGCCCCGGCAATTCATAGATGTGACTTTACCGGGAGATAAAATCGAGAGGGGCCATCTTAACCCTTTAACTATTGTTCAAAGTGAATTGGAGGATATTTTTAGTTCTTTGGGATTTATGGTTTTAGAGGGGCCGGAGCTGGAGAGCGATTATTATTGTTTTGAGGCCTTGAATATACCCCCTTATCATCCGGCCCGGGATATGCAGGACACTTTTTATGTTGATAAAAAAAATGAAAAAGGAGAATTTGATCTGGTTATGCGCACCCATACTTCTCCGGTTCAAGTAAGAGGTTTGGAAAAACACGGAGTTCCTTTTCGCGGAGTTGTCCCGGGCAGAGCTTTTAGGAGTGAAGCTATTGATGCTTGCCATGAGCATACTTTTGATCAGATGGAGGGCTTGATGGTGGATAAAAATATTTCTGTCTCCAACTTGATATCGGTTTTACAAGAGCTTTTAAAGGGTATTTTTGGAAAAGAGGTGGAAACCAGGGTCAGGCCCGGTTATTTTCCTTTTACCGAGCCCAGTATAGAATTGGATATAAAATGTCTGATTTGCGAAGGTAAGGGTTGCCCCAGTTGTAAAAACAGCGGTTGGTTGGAGCTTATTCCCGGCGGAATGGTTCACCCTAAGGTGTTGGAATACGGAGGAGTGGACCCAAAAGAATATTCCGGATTCGCCTTCGGGTTGGGGTTAACCAGGTTAGTAATGATGCGTTACGGTATAAACGACATTCGACTTATAAATAGCGGGGATTTGAGATTTTTAGAACAATTTTAGTCTATTAATTACGAATTGGCCGTGAATTTAGGAATTAGAAAAATCTATTCGTGAATTAGTGATGGGATTAGTGTCTTCCGTAATTTATAAAATAATATAATTTATGGGAAATAGAAATGAAATTATAAAATATTGCCGGGAGTATTTACAGGTTGGCGAATTTGAGGATTATTGCGTTAATGGCCTTCAGGTGGAAGGAAAACCGGAGATTAAAAAAATAATCACCGGTGTTAGTTTGTCTCAAAAATTGATCCGAGAAGTTATCCGGGAAAAAGGGGATATGCTTATGGTTCATCACGGAATTTTCGGTAAAGAAATAGGCGCGACTCCTCGTATAGAAGGATATGTTAAAGGCAGGATAAAATTGCTTTTGGAAAACGAAATTAATTTGGCCGGTTTTCACCTGCCCCTGGATGCTCATCCGGAAATAGGCAACAATATCAGTTTGGCTAAAAATTTGGGTTTAAAGAACTTAAAATCCTTTGGTATAGGATTTATAGGCGAGCCGGAAAAAGAAATGAAATTTAATGATTTGGCGGAGTTCTTTAATAATAAATATTCTTTTAATTCTTTTATAATTTCAGCGGGTCCGGAAACAATAAAAAAAGTGGGGATTGTGTCCGGCGGAGCCGCTGATGATTTTAAGGAAGCTTTAAAGAACGGAGCTGATACTTTTGTAACCGGCGAACCCAAAGAATCAGTGGTCAGAGCGGTGGAGGAATCAGATATTAATTTGATAGCCGCCGGTCACTATAATACCGAAAAGAATGGGATTCATAATTTAGGCGAATTATTAAAGGAAGAGTTTAAAATAGAACACAAATTTATAGATATTCCTTGTGAGATATGATTAAATTGCTGAATGGCTTTGTTGTTCAATTATTAAAAAACAACAACGCGGTAATTTAACTATAAAATAATTTAACAATATAACATTTAATATTATGTATTTATCATTGGATTGGTTAAAAGATTTGGTAAATATCCCCAAGTCCTTTTCCTCGGAAGAGCTGGGAAGAAAATTGACTATGCATACGGTGGAAATTGAGGGAGTGGAAAAACAAAAAGAGAAGTTTGAAAAAATAATCGTGGGGAAAGTTTTGGGAGTAAACAAGCATCCCAATGCTGATAAATTATTTTTAACTCAAGTGGATACGGGCAAGGAAAAGATACAGGTGGTTTGCGGAGCCCCCAATATTTCCTCAGGACAATTTGTCCCCGTGGCTTTACCCGGAGCAATTCTGCCCAACGGAATGGAGATCAAGGAATCCCAGGTTCGTGGTGAAAATTCCCAAGGTATGATTTGCGCAGAAGATGAATTGGGGTTGGGAGAAGATCATAGCGGTATTATGGTTTTAGATAAAAAGACCAAGCCCGGACAATATTTGGCCGATTATTTTAAAATGGAAGATATTTTATTTGAAGTGGATAATAAATCCATTACTCATCGGCCGGATCTATGGGGGCATTTGGGAATAGCCCGGGAAATAGCCGCTTTTTTAAATATTTCCAAGACCTCTTTATTTTCTGAAATTGAACAAGGAAAAATAAAAGAACCCAAACAATCCCCGGATTTAGACATTAAAATTGAGGATCCGGATCTATGCCCCAGATATATGGGTTTGCAGATAAGTGACATTAAAATAGAAGAGTCTCCGGAATGGTTGCAAAAAAGATTAACTGCCGTGGGTATGAGACCGATTAACAATTTAGTAGATGTTACTAATTATGTAATGTTAGAATTGGGTCAACCCCTGCATGCTTTTGATTCCAATTTGGTTGATTCTTTAGTGATCAGAAGAGCCCAAAAAGGGGAAAAGATCGTGACTTTAGACGGGGAAGAAAGAAAGCTGGAGGAAGGAATGTTGGTGATTGCCGATCAAGACAAGCCCATAGCTATTGCCGGCGTTATGGGGGGAGAAAACAGCGAGATCAGTGACAACACCACTTCTATTATTTTGGAGTCGGCCAATTTTGAGCCGGTGCAAGTTAGGAAGACTTCTCAAAAATTGGGTTTGAGAACCGAGGCCTCTGTTCGTTTTGAGAAATCCTTGGATCCTCATATGGCTGAACAATCTTTGATCAGAACTTGGAATTTAATAAAAAAGGTTTGCCCCCAAGCGAAACTTAAAAGTAAGATAAGCGATGTTTCTTCTCCGGAGGGGAAAGAAAATAATTTTAATCTGACTACCGGCCCCATAGAATTGAACTTAACTTGGTTGAACCAAAGAATAGGGGAAGAATTGGGCTCGGAAAAAATAATTGATATTTTAGAGAAATTGGGCTTTAAAGTGGAGAAAGATAAAAAAAATTCCCGGATTCTTATGGTTGACATCCCTACCTGGAGAGCCACCAAGGATATTTCTTTGCCCGAGGATTTATTAGAAGAGGTGGTTAGAATTTACGGATTTGATAATCTTAATCCTCAAATGCCCCAAGTGACCATGCAAGCTCCTTTGGTTAATTCGGAGAGAAAAACAGAAAGAAAAATAAAAAATATACTTTTCCGGGGATGCGCCCTAACAGAGGTTTATAATTATGCTTTTACTAATCAGGGAAAATTGGAGAAATTAAACATTAATCCTTCTTCTTATATTGCTTTGGCCAACCCTATAAGCAATCAACACACTTTGTTAAGGCAGAATTTAGCCAATAATTTATTGGAAAATATAAAGAGCAATCAGGCGCGTTTTTCTCAGATCAAATTGTTTGAGATCGGGAATGTTTTTCTGGGCTTGTCCGGCGAGATCAACAAAGACTCTCAAGGTGAAGAAAAGCTTCCTTATCAAGAAAAACATTTAGGTTTGATTGCGGGAACAGAAAAAAAGATCCCTTTTTCTCAAATTAAAGGTTATTTAGAGTATCTGCTTCAGAGTTTTGGTTTGGAAGTTAGATATGAGGAAAGTGAAGAACCAATGGATTGGGTTCAAAAAGAGACCTTTGCTCGCATAAAAATTGGAGGTAGAGACATCGGTTTTGTTTTTGGTGTAGATAATAAAGTTTTAACATCCTTGGGAATAAAAAAGAAAGTGGCCGGAGCGGAAATTGTTTTAAAAGAATTGATTCAAGCCCTGGAAGAGGCGGGAGAAAAGAAATATCAACCCGAGAGCAAGTTTCCTTTCCTGGAGAGGGATCTGGCTTTTGTGGTAGAAATTAAAGTATTGTATAATGATATCAAGGATGAAATAGAGAATTTTCATAAATTAATAAAAAAGGTAGAGCTTTTTGATGTTTATCAAGGCGAGAAGATCGGAAAGAATAAAAAGAATTTGGCTTTTCATATAATTTATCAATCTCCGGACAGAACCCTGAAAGCCGAGGAAGTGGAAGAAATTCAAAAAAAATTAATTGAGCATTTAAAAAAGAAATTTAAAGCCCAAATCAGGGATTTTTGATCTATATGTCCGTAAAAGAAATTAAAAAGATTAAGGTAATCAGTTGGGCCAATATTTTGGCTGTAATTTATGCTTGTTTCGGATTTTTGTTGGGAGCGGGAATTTACCTTTATTTTTTAATTAAATCTCTTTTTCGGCGTGATATTTTGATAACTTCCTGGTGGGAATGGGGAAGTAATTTTGTATATGCTTTGTTTTTCGCTTTTTTAATCGCCCTTTTTGCCGCTTTTTTGGGTTGGATTTGGGGTTTGTTATGCGGATTTTTTTATAATTTTTTTGCTGTTCGGCTGGGCGGGATAAAATTAGAGTGCGAGGAAACGGGAAACAAAAATAAACTTTTTAATTTTTAATCAATAAAATCTATGTATTTATTACAAACCAGCGGAGATCTTTTGAATGTTATTTTAGGGGTGTGTGTTTTGGTTTTAACTTTTTTTATTTGTTGGGTGCTTTATTATGTGGCCGTAAGTTTTTATAATATGTTCAAGATCGTTAAAGAAGCCAGGGAAGGAGTTCAAAAGTCCCGGGAAGTTTTAGAGGCCCTGAAAAAAAGATTGAATTCCACCGTGGCCTTAATTAGTTTTTTCGAAGAATTGGCCCAAAAAGTTTTGGAAATTGTGAAAAAAAAGAATGACTCAGGCACTAAAAAGAAAAAAAACACCAAAAAATCACCGCAGAAGAAAACTAAGGCCAAAAATAAATAGAATTTTTTGATTTTTCTCTTGTTTAATTGTTTTTTTATTGATATAATTTTGAAAGATATTTTATAGATAAATTACGCCAAATTTTAATTTAATAATAATTTAAATAAATAATATTTTTTTATGCCTAAAACAAATAAATATCTTTTATTAAAAAAGAAAAAGATTTTAAGTTCGGCTTTGGTTTTTTCCTTTGCCCTCTTATTTTCTTTGTTTTTTTCCGCCTCTGATGCCCAAGCCGCCACTACCACCCCTATAGATGATCTCTCGGCCACCGCTGCCTCTTCCACCCAAATCGACCTAACTTGGACGGCAAATGATGATACCGACTTTGATCACTATGAGGTTTATCGGGCAACTTCCAGTCCGGTCAGCACTTCCAGCTATCTAATTGCCTCCACTTCCGATCAAAACGCTTCTTCCACTACTGACTCTGGCTATGATGGTTTGAACGATGGCAATGAGTATTTTTATCAGATTTATGTTTTCTACACTGACGGAGATGTGGCCACCAGTAATGCCACTTCAACTTTTACTGACGACTATACCCCCAATGCCGTGACTAATTTCTCGGCCGCAGCCGCTTCTTCCACAGCCATTAACCTAAACTGGGACGCCAACGAAGACCCGGATTACGCCTTCAGCAGATACGAGATCTACAGGGCGACTTCCAGTCCGGTCTCCACCTCCAGCGAACTGATCGCCACTATCACGGACCAAACCGTCACCTCCACCACTAATA
>CAZXUK010000011.1:0-35612 GCA_964644045.1 uncultured Gammaproteobacteria bacterium | reverse complement strand
TTTGGTTTTTTTACCTATTTCACCTTTACACTTATTTTACTTTTTATACTTATTTCACCTTTACACTTATTTTACTTATTTTACCTTTTATACTTATTTTAAATATTTTAGACAAACTTTGACATAAACCCTTTGTTTGCTATAATTGGGGTAAAGCTACGGGGTGATGGCTTTTAGTTTTTTGGTGAATAAACAAATCCGGTCCTCAACCTAACACCCAACACCTAAAACCTAACACCTAATAACTAACACCTAATAACTAAAATTAAAAAATATGCCGCAGAAAGCTTATCTTTGGATTTTAAGGGTCGGTATCGGCCTTAGTTTTTTATCAGTATTTTGGGTATATACTGAATTTTTATTTCCTTATATCACTTCCAAGCAGATCTATTTTAATGTTTTAGTGGAGATTTTGGTGGTTTTTTGGCTTGCTTTTATTATCAAATATCCTGAGTGGAACCCTTTCAGGGGTCAGAAGAAAAATTTTTTACTCCGGTTTCTTTCCAAAATAAATATTTTTGCTTATCTAAGAAGAAAAAAACATCCGGTAGAGGAAAAATCCTCTGAGATTACCCATAAATATATCGGCTCGGCCATTACCTGGGGGCTGATCGCTTATTTTTTTGTGATCCTGATCACTTGTTTTACCGGAGTGGATTTTAATTTGAGTTTTTGGGGAGATATAGAAAGAATGCTTGGGTTTTTCCATATCGTTCATTTTTTATTCTTGTATTTTATTATTATTACGGTTATGCGCGACTGGGAGGATTGGCGTTGGCTTCTGCTTTTGTTTACGGTTATCAATACCGGAGTGGCCTTGTCCGGCATCTTGGGAGATAAGGCCTATGGAACCGTGGGAAACAAGGCCTATATGGCCGGTTTTATGATCTTTGGTGTTTTTCTGTCCATTTTTCTTTTATTAAAGGACAAAAGCCCTTTAAGATGGATTCAGCCCCTTTTTATTATAATAATGCTGGTGGCTTTTAAAGGAGCTAATGTGGCCGGAGCTTACGCCGGTCTGGGAGCCGGTGTGATTACTTTTTTGTTTTTTTACGGCTTAATGGTGAAGAACAGGAAAATAAAAGTCGTTTCTTTGTTGGCTTTTGTGTTGATAACGGGAGGAAGTTTGTTCGCCGTAACCAACAAAGACGCCCCGGTAGTCAGGAACATAAAACCCATCCAAGATTTTTCCCTAAAAGAGGCCACTTTGCAAACCCGTTTTATCGCCTGGCGGGCCGCCTGGAAGGATTTTAAAAATCACCCCCTACTGGGAAGCGGTTACGGAAATTTCGCCATCACTTTTGACAAGTATTTTGACGCCGATTTTTATAATTACACCCGAAGCGGAACTTATTTTGACCGCGCCCATAATAATTTAATAGACATTGTCTCCACCACCGGTATTTTGGGTTTTTTGGCTTATTTGTCCATTTTTGTGGCCGTGCTTTATTATTTTTGGAGGATATATAAGAAGAAAAGAATAAAAAGCGCGGAATTGGCGGTTTTGCTTTCCCTTTTGGCCGCTTATTTTGTCCAAAATTTGGCCGTGTTTGATTCTTTGTCCACCTATATAGGCCTGATGGTGTTTCTGGGCTTTGTCCATTTTCTGTTTAACACCGAAGAGGATAGGGACAATAAGCGAGAGTTGGTTCAAAAAGACAAAAAATTCATTAATCAAGAGATCTATGCCCTGGGCGGCGCGGGTCTTGTAATTATTTTTATTATTTTTAAGTTCAATTTCCTGCCCGTGCAGATGCTTTACGGCACTATTCAGGGACAAAAGGCCTTTGCCCGCAACATGCCCTTAAAGGCCCTGGCATCCTATGAGAAAGTTTTGCAGAACGAAGGTATTCTGGACAGGGATAGCCGAGATTCTTTTATACGTTCGGCTATGTCCCGAACGGGAGCTTTAAGCCAATTAAGCGCCCAAGAGAGGAACAGAGTTTTGGAAAAAGCGATTGAGTGGGCGCGGGCCAATGTGGCTTACAACCCCGAAGATAGCTTGGCTCAGCTTAGGTTGGCCCAAATTCTTAATATATCCGCTCGTTTTAATTATCAAAACGACAAGGAAAAATTCGAGCATTATTCCCGAGAGGCCTTGGAAGCCATAAACAGATCCATCCAATCCAGCCCGGAAAGGGTTCCTCTTTACGGAACCAAGGCCAATATTTTGTTAACTCGGCAAAAAACCGGGGAGGCCATAAAAGTTTTAAAGAAAGCCATAGAGCTGAATCCCAATTATGAAGATATTTATTGTAAATTAGCAGAGATTTATTCTATATCCGGAAAGCAGGACAAAGGGTTTGAAAGTATGGATGAATGTTTGAATAAAAAAGGAGCTTCCGCGCTCAAATTTGAAAGTGTTGTTAAAAAAGCGATCAATCATTATTTGGAAAAAGGAGAGAATGATAAAGTCCTGGATCTTTATAAACGTCTTTCCCGGCTGGAGAAAAACAATCCGCAAGTTTGGATAAAATTGGCTCAGCTTTATGCCCGAATGGGAAAAACGGATGAAGCTAAACAAGCCGCTCAGAAAGCGGCCGAACTCAAGCCGGAACTCCAATCAGATGTGGAAGGTTTTATTAAGAGTTTAGACCAAACCAAAGAGCGCACTATTGATATTTCTCCGGGAGCCACTCCGAGCTCTCCGGTAGAGGTGGAAAAACAGGAAAAATAAGATTAATTTGGGACTAAACTTTTTGTGATTTTTTGTTTTTCTGTTATAATTAAAAAAGAGAAAAATATCTACATTAAATAGTAAAAACGCACCATCAAATCAATCAGTAAAACCCCAAACCAAGATAAAATTTTTGCTTCGCGTCCTAATTTTGGGGTTTAAAGATTCCGCCGCCAACCCGAGCTCGCAAAAATTTTATCTTAGTTTGGAAGAGTTATCGCGGTGCGTTTCAAATTTAAAATAACATTAAGCTTTTTATTTTTAAATTATTAGTTAATTTCCCCATGCTTTTTGATAGCTAAGGAGTCATAAAATTTCTTAGTTCGCGAAAATAGGCGCGGAATAAACCCCTTAAAATTACTGTATAATCACGGGGATTCGGCGCAAAAAAATATTTTATTTTTTCAAAGAGTAGGGGGAACGAGTTTTTATGATTTGTCCCAATTGTAAAAAACAAATTCCGGACGATTCCAATGAGTGTACTTATTGCGGCACTCAAATAGACCACAAAAAACAAGTTTCCCAGGAGATCTCTTTCCGTCGCTATCAACGTTGGTTTTTTTATGGATTGATAGCGCTTTTGTTTGTGGGGATGATAGGTATTATCGTTAAAATTTATAATACCAATAATGATTTGGTTTCTAATTTGGCGACTACCAAGGAAAGAATGGAAAAAAAGAGCCAAGAGTTAAGCCAAACAAAAGAAGAATTATCCCAAAAAGAACAAAATTTAAAGCAAACCCGGGGCAGTTTGCAGCAAAAAGAATCGGAGCTTAAGAAAACCAAGGAAGAATTGGCTCAAAAAACCCAGGAGTTACAAAACAAACTTAGTGAAAAAACCGAAATAGAAGATAAATATCAGGATTGCCAATTGGATCTGAGCAAGGCCGATTCTAATATTTACAGTTTGATCATTAGATTGGGCGAGGGGGTTTCCAATGAAAAGATCAATCAGATCCCCTTGGCCGACGCCAATTTGGAGGGAGTGGATGAAGACGGAGACGGTTTATCCAATGAAGTTGAAGTGGCCTTGGGCACCAATAAATCCCAGGCGGACAGTGACAAGGACGGTTATTCGGACAAAGAGGAATTATTGGATGGCTATAATCCTTTGGGAGAGGGCGAGTTTCAGACGGATCAAGAGTTTATAAATCAAAACAAGGGAAAAATATTACTGCAGGTGGAGAGCAATAATGAGGCCTGGTATATAGGAGAAAACGGAAAAAAATACTTCTTGGGCAATCCCAGCAATGCCTATAAGACAATGAGAAGCGTGGAGTATTGGACCCAGAATCCTCCGGAAGACAACTCCGGAGAAGAAATTGTTGATTAATATTCAGGATATTCAAAAAGATAAAAAAAACGATTTCTTATTAAAGCTAAAAGTTAATAAATTTTGATCAAAGATTAAATCGGAAGCAATATTTTATATGGCGCAAAAAGCAAAAAAAATTTTGGTAGTGGAGGATGAAAAACCCATGGCTCGCGCTTTGGAGTTAAAGCTGAAAAACGAAGGTTTTGATATAACGGTTGCTTATCAGGGCAAGGAAGCGATAGAAAAATTGGATAAAGAAAAATTTGACTTGGTTATTTGTGATTTAATTATGCCCCAGGTGGACGGCTTCGGGGTTTTGAAACACATTAAGGACAAGAAAATTAATACTAAAGCGGTGGTGGCTTCGAATTTAAGTCAAGAGGACGACAAAAAAAAGGCCGAAAAGTTGGGCGCTATTGATTTTTTGGTAAAATCAGATATCCCCATAGCTGAAATAGTGAAAAAGGTCAAGGGGTATTTAAAATAATATGGAGTTAACCGATAACAAAATCAAAGATATTTTGCTTCGGGAAAGTTATATCAGCCCGGAAAATGTTTCCGAGGGAGAGGAATATTTAAAAGAGAATGACACCAATTTCGTGGATTATTTATTGGAACAAGGCTTGATTACCGAAAGTATATTGGGCCAGGCCCTGGGAGAGTATTTCGGCGTGCCTTATTTGGATTTGGCCAAAATTAAAGTGGAAGAAAAAATTTTAAACCAGATCCCGGAAAAAGTGGCCAGAAATAAAAAGGTTATAGCTGTTAAAAAAACCGCGCGGGGAGTAAAAGTGGGAATGACAAACCCCGAAGATCTGGAGATCGTTCATCTTTTGGAGAAAAAATTGGGCGCGAGGGTGTTGCCCTATTTTGTTTTGGAAAGAGATTTTAACAACGCCCTTTCTTATTATCGGGTCAATTTGAAAGAAAAATTAATTGACGTTTTTGAAAAAACAAAGGAAAAAGAGCTGACCAAGGAGGAAAGAGATGATTTGCTCGTTCGGGCGGTGGATTTGATAATTGAACTGGGCCAACAAAACAAGGCCTCGGATATTCATATCGAGCCCTATTACCATAAATTTATGGTCAGATTCAGAATAGACGGAGTCTTGCATGATATTTTGGAAGGACCGCAAGAGTTGAAAGATTTGATTTTAAGTCGAATAAAAATAATGGCCAGGATGAGAACCGATGAACATCGGGCCGCTCAGGACGGGAAAATCAAATTTAAAGGCCGGGAAGAAAGGATGGACATTAGGGTTTCCATTGTTCCGGTTTCCAGTGGCGAAAATGTGGTTTTGCGTTTGTTGTCTACCCAGAACCAGGAATTTACTTTGCACGATATCGGCCTAAAATCCGAGGATTTGGAAAAAGTGAGAAAGGCCTTGGAGTATCCTCACGGTATGGTTTTGGTTACCGGTCCCACCGGTTCCGGCAAAACCACCACTCTTTACACTATGTTAAAGGTGTTGAACCGACGAGAGGTTCACATCTCCACCATTGAGGACCCGGTGGAATACGACATAGAGAGCATAAGCCAGATTCAGGTTAATACCAAGACCAATTTAACTTTTGCCAAGGGCTTGAGAGCGATAGTTAGGCAGGATCCGGACATAATTATGGTGGGAGAGGTTAGAGACGAGGAAACAGCGAGCATTGCCGTGAATTCGGCTATGACCGGACATTTGGTTTTGTCCACTCTCCACACCAATGACGCTCCCACGGCCTTACCTCGCCTTCTGGATATGAACATCGAGCCCTTTTTGATCTCCTCAACCGTCAGTGTTGTTATAGCCCAAAGATTGGTCAGAAAAATATGTCCCAATTGTCGGACTTCTTATCAGTTTAACAAAAAAGAGTTGAAGTTAATAAAAAAGGAAAAGAATACCGTTAAAAGCATTGAAAAAAGAGCGGGGAGAAAAATAGAAAATATTCGTTTTTATAAGAGTCCGGGTTGTAATATTTGTTCCAATACCGGTTATATGGGCAGAATAGGGGTATTTGAGGTTTTATATTTGGACGAAGAGATAAGGAAGTTGGTTGTGGAAAACGCCTCCAGCGACCAGATCAGAAGTAAGGCCAGAAGCAAGGGTATGAATACCATGTTTGAAGACGGAATAGACAAGGTTTTAGGCGGTATAACCACTCTTAATGAAGTCTTAAGAGTTAGCAAATTATAGTTTTTATGAATAAAAATAAAAATTTTTTAAATTGGGATATCAGTATAGGCAGAATAAGTCTCGCGGAAAAAGCTTCTTTTGTTAAAAATTTATCAGTAATGATTAAATCCGGGATGACTATTTCCGAATCTTTGGCTATTTTAGAAAAATCCACCAAAGGCAAATTAAAAAAAATTATTTCCCGGCTTTTAAAATCGGTTCGGTCAGGTAATAGTTTATCTGATTCTTTTTCTCAATTTCCCAAAGTTTTTTCCGGCCTTTTTATAAATGTGACTTATGCCGGGGAAAAGTCGGGCTCACTGGATGAGTCTTTGGAAAATATAGCTCTTCAACTGGACAAAGAAAGGGAGCTCAGCTCTAAAATTAAAGGAGCTATGATTTATCCGGCTGTGGTTTTGACAGCCGCTTTTTTTCTGGGTTTGGCTATGGCTTTTTTTGTTTTACCCAAAATAACCCCCTTGTTCCAGGGGCTTAATATGGAGCTTCCTTTATCCACTAAATTTTTAATCGCGATTTCCGATTTTGTGCAAAATTACGGAGGAATTTTTTTTGCTTCCTTAATAGTCGGTTTGGCTTTTTTGATCTGGCTTTTTAGGCAAAAATTTTTCAAGCCCGTGCTTCACTACTTTTTTTTAAAGATGCCCATAATTAATAAAATTTCCCGGGGATCAAATCTGGCTCGTTTTTGTCGTTCCCTTCATATTCTTTTAAGAAGCGGACTTAATATTGACGAGGCCTTTACGATCACGGAAAAGACTTTGGGCAATTTTTATTACCGTCGGGCCGCAGCCAATATAGCCCGTGATGTGGGAAGGGGAGGAAAAATTTCCGAAAGTCTGGAGAGATACAAGAAATATTTTCCGGTTATGGCCGTTAAAATGATAAAGGTGGGGGAGAGATCGGGAAGACTGGAGGAAACCTTTGAATATTTATCTTCTTATTATGAGGGCAAGGTGGACAATGCCACCAGATCTTTGTCTACGGCTATAGAGCCCGTATTATTGATTTTAATCGGGTTGGTTGTCGTTTTTTTGGCTTTGGCTATCATAACTCCCATATACAATATCACCGGTCAGGTACGGTGAGAGTCATTAAAACACGAGAACATTAGAACATTAAAACACGAAAACAATGAAACAAGGAAACACGAAAACAATGAAACAAAGAAGCAATGAAACAAAGAAGCAATGAAACAAAGAAGCAATGAAACAAGGAAACAAAGAAGCAATGAAACAAACAATGAAGCATAAAAATAATAAAATAATAAAGTAAGAAAAGTTGGTGATGTATGACTGAGTTTCAAGAAAGGTTAAAAAAATTGATGGATGAGTATGTTCATTTTGTTTATAATGTAACCAGGAATTTTCCCAAAGAAGAGGTTTATTCCAGTGTTTCCCAATGGAGAAGAGCCGCTCTTTCAATTGTGTTGAATTATATAGAAGGTTACGCCAGGAAAAAGCCGTTTGTGCAGTTGAATTTTATAGAGATCTCCTATGGTTCTTTTAAAGAATCAAAGTATTTATTGTTTTTTTCACGGAAGCAGAATTTTATAGATAAAAATAATTATAATCATGGATTAAAATTGGTTGAAGAAATAGGTAAAATGTTGTGGACGGAAATGAACAATTTTGAAAAACGAGCCCGGAAACAGTAAAACAATGAAACAATGAAACAAACAAACAAACAATGAAACACAAAAACAATGAAGCAAAGAAGCAATGAAATAATGAAACAAGAAAACAAGAATGAAACAGGGGTGTTTCTTTGTTTTCGTGTTTCTTTGTTTCCTTGCTCCAATGATAAAGGTTTTACCTTAATAGAGCTTTTAATCGTGATCGGAATTTTTTTGGTTCTGGCCGTTTTTGTTTTGCCCGTTCACGGTAATCTCCAGGTATCTACTCAGCTGAATGAGAATTCTTCTCTTATAATACAAACTCTCAGGATCGCCCAGGAGAGGAGCTCTTCCGGTTTGAATAATACCAACCACGGAGTTTATTTCCGGATTAATGCTCGGGGAGCTGAAGATAAATTTGTGCTTTATCAGGGAGGATCTTACGGAAACAGGGAAAAAGAATATGACCGAAAATATTTTTTGGATGAAGTTTTATCTTTTTCTTTGCCCGGAGCTTCCTCTGAGTATGATCTAAATTTCTCTAAGGGCGAGGGAATACCCGACAATCCCGGCACTATAACCCTTTCTCATTCCGCGGGCGGGGAAAGGGAAATTATTATAAATGAAATAGGCATGGTGGAGAAAAATTAATTTTTTATGAAAAAAATATTAGGAAGCCACCAAGGACAATCCCTTTTAGAAGTAATAGTGGCTATTGCCATTTTTGCTTTGTTCGGCGCCGCCCTAACCACCATGATAATAGGAAGTTTCAACTCCTTGACTCGGGGAGGGGATTATGTTCGGGCCGAGAATTTGGCTCAAGAGGGGATAGAAGCGGTCAGATCTATCCGTGATCGGGCTTGGAACAAGCTTGATTACAGTCAAAGCGGAGTGGGCACCAGCAGCAATGTTTGGGATTTTTTGGGAGAGGGAACCACGGAGACGATCGGTAAGTTTAGCAGGACCATCAGTTTTGCCGATGTTTGCCGTGACAGTAGCTATAATTTAGTGGATTGTCCGGGAAGTTTTACAGATGTTCACACCAAAAAAGTTACTGTGCGGGTAACCTGGGATGTCAGACCCGGAGTAATCGGAGAAGTGGAGAAATTTACTTATTTAAGCAACTGGGAATCAAGTAAGTGGACGCAAACCGACTGGAGCGGAGGGGACGGGCAGTCAATTTGGTCTGACCCCGACCGGTATGACAGTGATGACGGCAATCTTTATACAGGCGAGAGCGGGCAGGTCACTTTGGGCCAGACTTTGGCGGCTGAGGGAGAAAATAATTGGCCCTATGACAACCCCGACAATTATACATTTGATTCGAATAAAATTGAGGTTACAGAAGGGGTGGCTCGCCTCAAATCCCTTACCGAGGAGGCTTCCGGCGCCACTAAAAACGAAGATTTTGAAAATACTACTGATACCGGTTTTGATTGGACTTTTTCCACTTCCTCAAATTATGTTTATGATTCCGAAAAGATTGAGGTAACCGGCGGAGAGGCCAGATTGGTTGAGGGCTCGGGAACTTGCCTGGGAACTTCCACTCCTTGCCCGGATATCGGCAGTTCCACGGTTTGTTCCGATCAGGAGGGATGTAGCTGGGATCCGGCCAATTGTTTCGGCACTTCTTATTTGACTTGTTCCGATCTGGTTGACCAGGGTGCAACTTGCGCGGATTGCGGTTGTTCTTATACAGCCGAAGAATGTTCCAATTCCGGTTCTTGCGGGGATTGCGGGGATAGCACTTCTTGCAACAATTGTTCCTCTGCCGGCTGCAGCTGGGATAGTTATAGCTGTCCTTTGGTAGAGGCTTGGAACGGAGAGAGCTGGATAAAAGAACATGAGGCTTTTCCTTTTTCTGTTTTTGAGTCTGTGCGGGAGACTACTTTTGACTCTCTGCCCAGCTTAAAATGCGAGGACGGAGTGGCCAAGATCAGAATACACGAGACTTTGCCCGAGACTACTTATTTGGAAGGTTTTAAGGTTTTTGCCGCCAAAAACAGCAACGGCTTTCTCAAACCGGACACTAAAGGCAGGCCCAGAGTTATGCAAAAATGGATTTCTCCTCAAGGTTGTATGGTTTCTGAAGCTGAATCGCAAGAGGAGTGTATGAATTTGATCAAGGATCATGATGAGGTTTTTTATGAGCCCCGGTTTGATTCCGAAGAGAGAGAGGACTGGATAGAGATGGAATTTGAAGATGTGGACAGTCAAAACCCCAAGCTTTATTTTGTGGCTCGCAAACAGCATTTTTACACCACTTATTTTGATTATATGGTTCACATTATGGGAGAGGAAAGATATCCCGTCTTTAGCGATATTTCCGATTGGCCTTTGCTAAACAAAGTAACCAATGCTTGGTGGAATAATAATTTGGAAATGAAGATAGAGGTTTGGAACGGAGAAGAATGGGTAAGGCAAGCGGGTATTTCTGCCGGACGGCATATGCCGGGAAGCGGGGCTGATGATTTTTTGGTTTCTTTGGAGGGGGTTAATTCTGATTTAGAAAAAGTAAAAGTGCGTTTTCGTTTTCTTACCGGATCATTCGGCATAGATTATGCGGCCTTAGATGACAGTCAGGATCCGGAGATAGAGACAAAGGAGGTGGAGCCGGAAGA
Organism: uncultured Gammaproteobacteria bacterium; assembly: GCA_964644045.1. Classification (GTDB taxonomy): domain Bacteria; phylum Patescibacteriota; class Patescibacteriia; order Patescibacteriales; family JAGXOH01; genus JAIOTG01. The sequence goes on along the minus strand of CAZXUK010000011.1, from coordinate 25,207 downwards.
AATATATTTAAACGGAGAAGAGATTAATGATTTTCAGCAACAGCTGGGCTTGGGGGATATTATTGAAGCCGGATATAAATGCGAAGAAGGAGATGATTTATTTTTTTCCATTTCCGGATATTATCATCCCAAAGAGTTTGTTAAGGAGAGGGAGAAGGATTTTATCTCCGCCTGGTCGGAATATTTTATGTTTTTTTTGGGTGGCAAGGATTATGTGGTGGAGACAGCCGCCCGTAAAGGACTTTTTAAAGAGGCCAGGAGCTTGAGCGCTTTTAGCGCGGAAGAGCTAAGGGAGCAGGCCAAGATTTGCTCGGTGGCCTATTTGGTTTTTGCCGAGATTATTTTATTGCTTATTTCTTTGGCCCTTATTTTATTTAAAGTTAGAAAAAAAGTTATAGTTTGGATTACAGCGGGAGGCACCGTGATAGTTGTTTCGTTGATTTTTGGTCTTACTTTGGCGGGAGCGAGCGGAAGTTGCGGAGGAACCTTGGATTGCGCCCCCTTGGGAGAAACCGATTGTAATACTTGTAGTCAATGTTCTTGGAGTGATGCTTCTTGCGCCGGTTCTATTGATGATTGTTCCACCTTTGATAATCAAAGTTTGTGTGAAGATGATTGCGGCTGCAATTGGGATGAAGCTGAATGTTATGACGATCCCAGTGCTACTGACTGCTCCGACTTTAGTAATGAAACCGATTGCCAGAATCAAGACGGATGTGTCTGGCAGAAATATTCCACTGATAACCCGGATATTTATCCTTCTGACCCTTATAAGGCCCCGGGAGTTTTAAGCTGGGACGGTTTTACCGAAACCGCCACCAAAGACGGAGGAGAGATATATTATCAATTATCCGATGACAACGGCTCCACTTGGAAATATTGGAACGGCTCCGCCTGGAGCGAGGCCTCTTCCACTGATTATAATATCGCTTCTGTGGTAGATACCAATATTTCCGAGTTTTCCACAAGCAGTGAGCAAATTAAATTCAGGGCTTTTCTGGAAAGCGACGGCAGCCAGCAAATTCAATTAGATAATATTTCTTTGGATCTAACTCCTTCTCCTCAGGTTTGGAGTTTTAACACTTGGGATGCGGGTGGAGGAGAGGTTACTCCCACCGGTAACCGGCAATATAGCGGAGGTAATCCTGATAATTATGTGGATATAACCGTGCCTGCCAGTAGAAATGATGAAGTGGGAGGATATTGGGAGCAAGCCTTTGAGGTTACCGCCGCCAACCCCAGTACCAATATTAATTTTAACTATAAAGTTATTGATTTTAATGAAATTCCCAGTGTGGGAGAAATTAGAATTTATGTGGACAGTTTTTCCGGAGATCCGGTTACTCAGGTGGGAGACAGCATACCTTTAAACGGAGAGGGATCTTGGATTTCGGTTTCTTCCTTGGACGCGTCTTCAGTCATAACCGCCACCGGCACTTATTATTTAAAATTGGCTCTTTGGGTGGAGAGCTCTTTTTGGGAAGAAGGGCCTTTTACTGTCGGCTTTGATAACGCTTTCTTGTCTTGGAATGCCGGCTCTTATGCTTCTGATCAGCCTGCCATTCGCAACTCCAGCTCTTTTGAACCCACGGTGATTAATAGCTGGATATCTTTTGTGGAGACCGCTTCCAAATATTCGGGGGAAATATATTATCAATTATCTGATGATGATGGCTCTACCTGGCAGTATTGGAACGGGGCTAATTGGGTAGATGATCCTGATGGAGACGAGGGCTCCGGTGAAAATGATTATAATACTGCTTATACCGTGAATAATTATATAAATTTATTTGACCCCGCTAACAAAAAAATAATGTATAAAGCCTTTTTGGCGGGCAATGGCTCCAGCACTATTGAGTTAGACAATATTAAAATCGGTTATAATATTACTGATGCCTTATATTTGGGCAATAATTTTACGGTTTCCGAAGTTTTCGGAGCTAACGCTCTCTGGCAAGACGATTATACCGCCAGTATGCGTTTTCGGGCTCAGCAGGGCAAAACGGTTGATTCTATAAGAGTTTATCTTGATGACGAAAACGGCAATAGCCCCACTTATCGTTACGGCCTACAGACTGATAGCGGAGGCAGCCCCAGTGGAACTTGGTTGGGAAGCGCTAATCAAGGCTATGGGGATCTGCAAGCAACCAGCCCGGGCTGGAAAACCATTGGTTTAAACGAAAATGTTAGCTTGACTCAGGGGATTACCTATCACTTGGTTACACAATATCAATCGGGAACCATTAATTATTTTCGTTCGGTTGAATTACGGGCCAGTAATCCCAATAATTTCCTTAACCCCTTGAATAATTCTTCCAATTCTTCCGGTAATTATTTATGGAGCACTGATGGCGGCTCTTCTTGGTCCGCTCTGGGTTATCAACCTATTTATGTTTTGGGCTTTACTGACGGAAGTTTTGAGGGAAATCCTTATGAAGACTTAAGCGAAATTAGTGTTTACGGGAATAATTATGCCGGCCAGGAATTTTCTTTTCCCAGTGAGAAAAAAATATCTTCCCTGGGTTTCTTGGTTTCAGACAACGACAGCAACCCGTCTGATAGCCTATATGTGTCTCTTTATGATGTCTCCGGCTCCACCCAGTTGGCCGGCGGAGAACTGGCCAAGGCTACCGGCACCTCGGCCACTTATGAATGGAAAGATTATGAATTTTCTTCTCCTATAGTTTTGGACGCTAATAAAATTTACAGAGCTTATATTTATTCCCCTTCCTCGGACAGCACTGAGTATTATCGGGTTAGGGCCATATACCACAACGATAATTCGGCCTTAAACAGTATTAATTATCAGGCCACCAGCTCTTATTATATCAGCAGTTCAGACGGAGGCGGTAGTTGGGACACCACCAATCCTAATTATGATATTGGCGGTTTTAGAATGGCTTCTACGCTTTATAAGACCTCCGGATATTTAATTTCTTCCGCTTTTGATGCCGGCACCCCGGCCAATTTTAACGCCTTGGATTGGTCGGGCCAGACTCCGGTTTGTTCTCCCGCTTGCGAGATAAAGGCGCAGATTCGGACTGCGCCTGACAGCTCCGGTTTTCCCGGAGCTTGGTCGGCCACTTGGTGCGGCCCGGAAGGCGAAGACGGAGATGAAAGCGATTATTTTACCGTGGGCGCGGGTGAGCTTATTCATACAGACCACAATAACGACCAGTGGATAAAATATAAGGTGTTTTTGTCCGGAGACAGCGCCGAAACCCCGATATTGGAGGATATTAATATATTTTATAAATAGATAAAATAAAAAATGAAGGGCCACAAACAGAAAAAAATTATTGATTTTTTTGCGGAGAGAAAAGGTTTTACTTTAGCGGAAACTTTGATTTATATAGCCATTATAGGGGTCGTTACCATCAGTTTTATCAGTTTTAGCATCTCCATTAGCAATTCCCGTAATAAAAATTATGTCGCCCAGGAAGTCCAGGCCAATATTAGGTTTTCCCTGGATAAAATTTCCGAGAAAATCAGGGAAGCCGAAGATGTTTCGTATCCCGCAGAAGGCAGTTCTTCCACTACTCTGGAACTGGATATGCCCGGGGCTGAGCCGAATTTAACTTTCGGGGTTAGCGGCGGAGTTTTGGAATTGACCCAAGGGGTGAGCGCGCCCGTATCCTTAACTTCTGACGAGACAGAGGTTTCACATTTAAAATTTTTTAATTATTCTCCCGGCGGAGAGACCGACAATGTGGGCATAAAAATCCGGATAGATTATAGAAGCGACAGTTCGGATAAAGAATTTAATTATTTCCGCGAGCATCAAACCGCGGTCAGTTTAAGACATTAATTTATGACTAAATTCGGGCAAAAATTAAAAAAGGAAAACGGGGCTGCCGCTTTACTTTTGATTTTGATAATCGGAACCTCGGCTTTTCTTATGGCTTTTACCGCCGCGCAGTTGGGTTGGGGAGAAATGGAGATGGGCCATGGATATTCCCGGGGAAAGCAAGCTTTGTTTTTGGCCGAGGGTTGTTTGGATGAGGCCTTAAGGAGGTTAAAAGTTGATTCAAGCTACTCGGGGGAGACTTTGAGTTTTGGGGAAAAATCTTGTATAATAGAAGTTAGCGGAACAGGCTCTACTCGGAATATAGTGGCCACCGGCACCGCTTTTAGTTATACGCAAAGAGTGGAAGTTGATATCAGTTTAAACGGAGCGGATATAAATATTAACTCCTGGGAAGAAAACTAATTTTTTATGGGCTTATTTTTTAAAAAAATTTCCGTAGGTCTTAATATTTCCGATAATTCGGTTGAGGTGGCGGAGTTGAAAAAGGCCGGTCGCCGGATAAAAGTTGCGGGTCTGGGCAGGATCGGCCTGGAAGAAGGTGTGGTGGAAAACGGTTTTGTAAAAGATGAGGATAAACTCAAAAAGGCCGTTCAAGAAGCTTTTAATAAAGTGGGAGAACAAGCTTTTAAAAAAAAGCGAATTTATTTTTCCTTGCCGTCTAATCAGGTATTTTTAAAAACCTTGACTTTTAACTGGGAAGAAAAGAAGAAAAAAGAGAAAAAGGAGGAGTTAATAAGGAAAAAAGTTTTGAAAGAAATACCTTTGTCCGGCAAAAATTTATATTTTACTCATTATTTGCTGGAAAGCGGGGAACGCGAAAAGTATTTAATAACCGCAACCAGCAAAGACTGCGCCCGGGGATGGCAAAATCTTTTTAAAGACTTGAAGTTGGATGTGGATAACTTTGATTTGGAGTTTTCCGCCGTTTTTCGGGCGATTATAAAATCATCGCGAAAAAATTCTTTGATAGTTGATTTGGGCCAAACCACCACCAACCTTAATTTTTATTATAAAAAAGAGATCGCCTATATCCGGACTATTCATTTGGCGGGAGATTATTTTACCAATCGGATCGCCCGAGGCCTGGGAGTTGACACAAGCAAGGCGGAGACGGAAAAGAAAAAAGCCAGTTTGCGGGGAAATAAAAAAACAAGCAAAATTTTATCAGAGAGCTTAAAGGAGTTAACCGAGGAAATTAAACAAACCATTAATTTTTTGGAAGAAAAGGATGGTCGGAAGATAAAACAAGTTTTTTTAATAGGGGGTTCAAGCAAAATTAAGAGTTTAACCGATTTTTTTTCCGAACAATTGGGGATAAAAACCTATTTGGGAAAAACCCGTTCCTTGAGCTCTAAAATTCCGGTGGAGTATGCGGAGGCTGCCGGCTCTGCCTTAAAAGGAATGGGGGTCAAAGGGACGGAAAGCGGACCGGAAATGCCTTTTGTAAAAAAAGAAGACAAGCGCGCCGGTAAAAAATCAAAAAAGAGTTTTAAAAGTTTAAAAGAAAAATTGCCGAATTTAGAGGGGAAAAAATTGGTTTTGGAGTTAGTCGCTTTGTTTATAATTTTAATTTTGGGTGGCGGAAGTATTTATTGGGCTTTTCAATACAGAAAACAGGCGGAAGAGGTTAAGGAGGAGAAAGCGCCGGCGCAAATTCAAAAAAAATATCCCCAAACCCAGAAAATAGATTTGGAGATACCGGTGGCTATTAGCAAAGAATCTTACGCCCCCGACAGGGTTAGAGGGAGAACCGTTTATAAGATCGTTTCCGCGGAAAAGAATAAAGACGAGTTTTTGCCGGAGTTTAAGAAAGAATTGGAAAAAGAATTGGGCGAGGGAGAAGAGCTTTGGGAAGAGCCCTTGGTGTTTGAAAAATATTTAGTGGGAAGTTCCACGGAAAAATTTATGGTTAAATGGTTGGTTTATTCGCCTCAACAAGTTGAGAGTTTGCTTTTGAAAAAGATCAAGGAAAAGAGCGGAGAAGAAGTGGATTATATTTTAAAAGAGATCAACAAAAAAAGCGTTAGACCGTCCAATAGTAGCGAGGTTTATTATTTGGATGCCGAAGTAGTGATTCAAACCGAGAAATTGATTGATTTTTAGGGGGTTTTGTTTTTTAAAGAATATGCTATAATTATCCACAAGGATTTTTTTATAAAAAATAAATAAAATTAATATAATTAATAATTAAAGAAAAGAAATTATGATGAAAAAACAAGAAGAGGGTTTTACCCTTATCGAGCTTTTGATCGTAATCGCTATCATCGCGATTTTGGCCGCGGTTATTTTTGTGGCCTTGGACCCCTTGACTCGTTTTCAGGATTCGCGAGATTCTTCCCGTTGGCAAGAAGTGGCCGCCCTTTCTAACGCCATCCAAGTGGATCAGGTGGACAACGGCGGCTCTTATTTAACCTCAATTCAGAATATGACCCCAGGTGAGATTTATATGATCAATGATGGTTCAACCTCAACCGGCTGTGATGCTCAAAACACTGTGTGTGATGTGAATGTGGCCTCATCTTCCGCTTGCGCGGATCTAAGCGGTTTGGTTGGTGAAGGTTATCTGGGAGAAGTCCCGGTTAGCCCTAACGGCGCAGGCTCTTGGAATGGAGGAATTTCCGGCTATACTATTAAAGCTTCTTCTACCGGAGCTATAACCGTCCAGGCTTGCGAGTCGGAAAACAGCTCCGCCATTAAGATTGTTAGATAAAAAATAATTAAAATAAATTTATTTTATGAAGGAACAAGCCCGAGGTTTTACCTTAATAGAGCTTTTGATCGTAATCGCTATTATTGCCATTTTGGCCGCGGTGGTTTTTGTGGCCCTGGATCCTTTATCCCGCTTCCAGGACGCGCGCAATTCCCAAAGATGGTCTGATGTGGCCGCTATTATAGACGCCATTAAGGTGGATCAGGTGGATAACGGAGGATCTTATATAGAAGAAGTGGCTACCACTACTGCGGGTTCGGCCTATACTATCGGCACTTGCGCCACAGGAGGTGACGCCGATTGTTCCGCCACTACCACTCAAGCTTCTTGTGTGGATCTAAGCGGTTTGGTCAGCGAGGGGTATTTGGGCTCAATCCCGCAGGATCCCAGCTCGGGCACAGCCAATAAGACGGACTATTATTTGATCAGAAAATCCTCGGGCATTATAACGGTGGGTGCCTGCGATGCCGAAGGGGGAGAAAATATTAGTATCTCCAGATAAATCGGATTTAAGATATCGGGCCGGATTTTAAAATCCGGCCCTTTATTTAAAATTTGTTTTATATTTTTTTATGGCCCAAGCCAAGAAAAAAAACCGAATTTCTTCCCGGTTTAGCTGGGAAGAGATTCCTTGTTTGGAGTTATTTGATAAAGCCAATGATCTCATTCAGAGCGTTGATGTTCGGGGCGGATATCTTTATGTTAATAAAAAATGGTGTAAAACTCTGGGTTATACCAAAAAGGAAGCTTTAAACTTAAACTTTAAAGATGTAATCAGAAAGGATGAGCTTAAGCACTGCCAGAAAATTTTTGCCGGACTAAAAAAGGGCAAAACTTTTGATTTTGTGGAAACCGTTTTCAAAACCAAAAAAGGCCAGGATGTTTTTGTGGAGGGGAATCTGAGCTTTTTTAAAAAGAGCGAAAAAAAGATTTTTACCATTGGTATATTTCGGGATGTTACCAAGAGAAAAAGAATTAAGCAAAGATTTGAGAATATAGCCAATTTGACCAATGACTGGATTTGGGAAGTGGACAAAAAGGGGAAATATACCCATGTTAGCGGACAATATAAAGAGATTTTGGGATATAATAAAAACGAATTACTGGGGGCCTCGCCCTTTGATTTTATGGAAAAAAAAGAGGCGGAGAGAATAAAGAAAACATTCAAGCAAGCGATCACTCAGAAAAAGGAGATTAAGGATTTGGAAAACTGGAATATAAGCAAAAAAGGAGAGAAGGTGTGCCTTTTAACCAGCGGTCTGCCCCTGTTTGGTGGGTCAGGGGAAGTTATCGGTTATCAAGGCGCTGACAAAGATATAACCCGGGAGAAAAAACTGCAAGAAGAATTAAAGGAAAAAGAAGAGACATTCCGCGAGTTGTTTAATAATATGCGGAGCGGGGTAGCTATCTTAAAAGCGGAAAACAAAGGCACGAAATTTTATTTTGAGGATCTCAATCGTGCCGGAGAAAGAATAGAAGATACTAAAAAAGAAAAAATAATCGGAAAAGAGATCAGGGAAATTTTTCCCCAAGCGGTAAAGTTGGGGCTTTTTAAAGAATTGAAAAATGTTTACAAAACCGGAGAATCCAGTTTTTTGCCCCGCTTAAAATATCAAACCGAGAAAGGTGAGAACTATCGAGAGCTTTATATTTACAAAGTGTCTGAACAGGAAAAAGTGGGGATTATTTATAAGGATATCTCAGACAAAATAGAAAAGCACAAAATCCTACAGGAAAGCGAAGAGAAATTCCGGGCCATAACCGAAGCGTCTCGCGAGGCCATCATTATGTTAAACGAACAGGAAAAAATAGTTTTATGGAATAAAGCGGCTGAAAGAATGTTGGGATACAAGTCGAGTGAGGCCCAAGGAAAAAACTTTTATAATTTAACCGGAACCAAAAAATTGAAAAATTTTCAACAAAAGCAAGAGAAACAAAAGTTGGATTTAAGATTGAAAAGAAAAAACGGAAGCGGTTTTCAGGCGGAAATTTCTTTTTCCCGGTCCAATGTTAACAATAAGAGTTGCGAGATTTTAATGATCAGGGATATAACCGAAAGAGAAAAATATGAACAAAAGATTTTGAACGAGCAAAAAAACATAGAAAAGCTTAACAGGCAACTGGAGGCCGCCATGACAGCCGGGAATTTTGCCTGGTGGGAAATGAGTTTGCCCTCGGGAAGGGTTGAATTTAGCGAAAACAAGGCCGAGATGCTGGGTTACAACCCGGATCAATTTAAAAAATATGAAGATTTTACTTCCTTGGTTCATCCTGATGATTATGATCGGGTAATGAAGGCAATGAAGGATCACTTGCAGGGTAAATCGGATAATTACAGGGTTGATTACCGCATAAAACACAAGTCCGGTTCTTATATGTGGTTTAAGGATGTGGGTCAAATTGTAGAAGAAAAAGGCGAAGAAAAAAAAGTGGTGGGCGTAGTGGTGGACATAACCGAAGATAAAAAAAGAGAAAAGAAAATCAAGCAACAGATGGAAGAAATGGAAAGGATAAATAAACTAATGACCGGCAGGGAGTTGAAAATGATAGAACTAAAAGAAGAATTAGAGGAATTAAAAAAGAAATTGGGAGAATCATAATTTTGTAAAGGAAATCAATTAAAAAACGCCGAATCAGGTTCGACGTTTTTGTTTTTTTAGTCCACAGGCTTTATGGCCACATAAAGCTGTCTGTCTTGGACTATGTGTTTAATTTTCCCATCCGGGTTGTAACCGCCCTTGCCCAAGGCGTCCACTGTTACCGCGGGCAGGAAACCGTTTTTGTTTTCCGAAAAATCGCAGAAAACCATTCCGTTTATTTCGGAGACTAAATCACCAATGGCGTTGACCAGCTCCTGGAACAATTTGAAAGAAGTTTGGAATTCGGGAAGTATGGCGGTTATGGGCATATAAAATATTCTGCCCTCAAAGGATTTGTTGTTTGCGAGAACCATTTCCGGATTAATATAACCCACCTTGGCTTTCTCCAAGTTAAGAGTGCAGACGCTGAGGCCGGCTATTTGCCCCTCTTTTTTTCCGACTATTTTTATCCACTCCGGGTCACCCATGGCTTCAAAAAATTCTTCCCGGGTAAAGCAAATTTGGTTTTGGGCGCATTCCACCTCCTGTCCCCGGAAACAATTTATATAAACCTCCCAGAGTTCGTTAATGGTTTGCGGGTCGTTTACAATTTTCAAGGTTTCAACAGACACCATGACATCCTCCTTTTCATTTATGTTTTTGTTTTTTATAAAGAGCTTTTTCGTTTTTGGCCTTTTGGTAATTTTTTGTTATAATAAAAATAATTATTAAATAAATATTATAGACTTTAAATCATAAAAAAATTTATTATTTAAAGTTTATATTATATATCCATGGAAGACAAGGGACTGCAAAGGCCCTTTGGCTGGTCTTTGTTGGTTGAAGTTTATAATTGTTCTTGCGGCCTGGGTAATCATAGGGACGATTTTTATATTTGTTATCAATTCCTGGATAAATTACCGGGGCTGATCGGCACGGAAAAACAAGGTCCGCCGGTTTTAATAGAAACAGACGGAGAAAAATATCCCGATAAGGCCGGGTTTTCCGGCTGGGTGGCCTTGGTGGAGTCGGGAATACAAATACACACCTTGATTCCCACCCATTTTATCACCATAGATGTATATTCCTGTAAAGAGTTTGACCCTTTGGTGGCCTTAAATTTTATCAAAAGAACTTTTCAGCCCCAGAGCCCCGGTCAGAATATTACTTACCGATATCTTTCTCGGGGCAAAAATTATAATCATAATAATTGTTAATAAAAACATTAAATGTTTTCTTTAAACGCAATTTTGGCAATTTTAGTTTTATCTTTTTCAGTTTTCTTGGCTTTTTTAGTGCTTTTTAAGAATATAAAGAGTAAAAAAAATATTTTATTTTTCCTGTTTTCCTTATCCGTTTCTTCCTGGATGCTCTGCTCGGTTTTGAGTGATCTAGTTAAGGATCCGGTAATAGCTTTATGGCTTGCCAGATCGGCCATGGCCGGAATACCTTTGTTTTTGGGATTTTTATTTTTATTTGTTTTGATTTTTCCCAAAGAGGAAAAAAAGATTTCTTCTTGGGTTAAGTTTTTGGTTTTTTTGCCCGTATTGGTTATAGAGATTTTTGTTCCCACTAAATATAATATTGAGAAAATAGAGGTGCATGAATGGGGAATCGAGTATGAGCCGGGAATTATTTTTTGGCCCTTGTTTGCAATGATATTGATATTTGTAGCGCTTAGTTGTTTTATACTTATAAAAAAATATAGAAAAAGCCAAGGAATAGTTAGAGAAAGGATAAAATATTTTCTTCTGGCTTTGATTTTAAGTGTTGTGATCGGTGTGGGAGGCAATTTTTTTCTTCCCCTTTGGGGATACAGCCGATTCAGTGTTTGGGGCCCGATCTTGGCCATTACTGTTTTCAACTCCGTTATTGCTTATTCCATTTTAAGGTATCGTTTGATGGAGGTTTGCCTGGTTGTCCAGAAGGGTTTGGCTTATTTTGTTTCTTTTTCCATTCTTCTGTTTTTATATCTGGGGCTGATATTGATCCTGGAAACGGTTTTTCGTCTTAATACAGGGGTTTCTCCCACTGTTAGCGCCGCTATTGCTATGTTTGCGGGAGTCTATTTATCCCCTTTGATAATAAATTATTTTAAAAAGGCGACCGACCATATCTTTTTTCGTAATGATTATGAGTATTCAGAGGTGGTGAATAAGCTTAGCGAGACCGTAAACAAAAAAATATATTTGGATGAAATGCTGGATGCTTGCTCCCATATAGTTTCCGAAGCCCTGAATGTGGATAAAATAGTATTTTTTCTTCACAACAAGAAAAAAGATATTTTTGAGAGAAAGAAAAAAGTCCTGTCTTCCTCTGAAATTAATTTTAATATAAGCAAAAAGGACCCCATATTCAAATATTTGCATAAAAATCGGGATATATTGGTGGCCGAAGAGTTGGAATTAAAGCTCGAAGATAATATTTACTCTCCGGAGGAGAAAAAATTAATTAAAAGAACCGTTAACAAGCTTAAAAAATGGGATGTTTATCTGTGTCAGCCGGTGATTAAAAAAGGGGAACTGGCGGGTGTTCTTTGTTTTGGGAGAAAAAAATCCGGCAAACCTTTCAGTAAGACCGATTTGGATTTAATAAAATTTTTTTCCAATCAAATAGTGATTAGTCTGGAAAATTTTTTGGTTTATGAAGAGACCAGGCAGAAAAAGAAAGAATTGGAAAAAACCAACCGATCTTTAGTAAGAAGAGAGTTGCGAATGAAAGAAATTAAAAAAGAAATTAAAAAATTAAAAGAAGAATTAAAAAATAAAAATAAATGATAAATATTTTATTTACAATTTCGCATTTACTGACCTTGATGATTTTATTTTTTGTTTTCTATTTTTTGTTAAGGCAGCCCAAAAAAAATACCCCCATAAAGGTTTTAACCGCCCTTATGGCCGTGACTTTACTTTGGACGATTTTGGAGGTTGTGGCCAATTTTCAATTTTTTAATAAGCCGGTGAATTTGTTTTTGGTGCGGTTAGCTACCACCTTTGTTCTGCCGGTTGTTTCCTTGGTTTTTCTTTCTTTTCTGAGTATTGTTTTTAAAAAATTTTATTTCTGGATTTCGGGAGTTTTGTTGTTTTTGTCAATAGCTTTTTTTTATGTGATTGTCTTTACCGAAAAAATAGTAAAAGATTTATTACCCCGGGCGGGCACTTGGGAATTTAATTATGTCCCCGGGGATTGGTTTGCGGGCTTTTCCGTTCTTGTCTTTCTTCTTCTGTTTATTTCTTTGTTTTTGCTTTTATATAAATTTCTGACATCTTCCCGGGATATTAGGAGAAAACAACTGGGTTATCTTTTGTCGGGTTTGGTTTTAGTGATATTGTTCGGAGCTTTGCCCGACTTGATCCTTCCTCTTTTGGGGATAAAAATGGTCTATGAGACCGGCATTTTGTCGGGAGTGGCTTTGGCTGTTTTTATTTATTATGTGATTAATAAATTTGGGGCCTTCGGAAGCAAGACAAAAAAATATTCCCTTAAATTGAGATTTACTTTTGTTTTTGTATTTATTGTTTTGGTGACCAATATTTCCGGCTCCCTTTTTTTTACTTATTTTTTAAATGATTTTATGTTTTCTCAACTCGCGCAAAGGTTGAAAATTGTGGCTGAGGACAGAGGAGAAAGAGCGGATTATTTTCTTGATGAGCAGAAATATAAGATTGAGTATTTTTCTCGAACCGACCGGCTAAAGAAGCGACTTTCTCCGGCCACAACCACTGAAGAGCGGATGCAAGATCCCTCTTTATTAGAGGAAAATTTGCTCAAAGACGAGTTTTTTAAATATTTTGATGAAATTTTTGTTTTAAATAAGCGGGGTTCGGTAATAGATTCAACCGACCCCCGGGATATGGGAGCGGATCGAGCTGATCAAGATTATTTCTTAAAAGGAAAAAAAGGGACTCATATCCAATATTTTTATTTGCCCTCTGTTTATAAAAACGGGTTTTTAGCAATTTCCTCTCCTCTCCGGAATAGCCGGGGGGAGCTCTTGGCTGTTTTAGTGGGTAAGATTGATATGAAAAAAATCTTTGAGATTATGAAAGACAAGTCCGGCTTGGGTGAGACAGGGGAGGCTTATTTAGTTGATCAAGGTAAGCGCATAATAACCCCCTCCAGATTTGAAGAGGGGCTGGTCTCAAAAAAGAAGATAGATACGCCCAATGTCCATAATTGTTTTGCCCAAAAACATGCTTTTGATGAACTTGATCAATCCGGCCATTATTCCGGTGTTTTCCGGGATTATCGGGGCGAGGAGGTTTTGGGTACTTATGCCCACATCCCCGGGATGAACTGGTGTCTTTTGGCGGAGATGGATACGAAAGAAATCAATTCTTTATTCGAAAAGAGGTTTAAGAATTATTATTTGTTGTCGTTCTTGGTCTTGCTCCTGCTTGCTTCCGGGTTCGGTTATCTCTTTTCTTATTCTGTTTCTCGCCCCATTTCAAAATTAAAAGAGGATATAGAAAAGACAAAAAAGAATAATTTTAATTATAAAGTGAGGGTGCCCGGGGATGATGAATTCGGAAGATTGGCCAAAGCTTTTAATGATATGATCAAAGAGGTGAAAGAATCCCGGAAGAATATAGAGGAAAAGATAAGGAAGCAGACAAGTGAGATAGAAAAAAGAATGAAAGAAGCAAAAAAAATGAACAAATTAATGACCGGTAGAGAAATAAAAATGAGAGAGCTTAAGAGAGAAAACGAGAAACTGAAAAAGAAATTAAAAAATAAAAAAGATTAAAATGCTGGGAATTATTTTTGAAATATTATATTTGGTTTCCGCGATAATCCCTCTGGTTTTTTTTGTTTATCTTAAGAAGCAAAAAAACAAAACCGAGGCCAGCAGGGCCTTGGCCGAATTGGAGTTGGTTACTTTTGTTTGGCTATTGATTGAATTCTTGGCCAGTTTGGGGTTTGTGCCCTCTGAGTGGCAGCTGATTACGGCCCGTTTAATGCATTTTTTCGCTATCTTGGTTACTTGGCTGGTTCTCAGGTTTATTTTTATTTTCTTAAATATATATAAGAAGCATAAAAAGTGGTATTTGGTTTCGACTTTTTTACTGTGGTCTTTTTTCTTCGTGATCATAATGTTGTCCGGCTTAGTGGTGTCCGAGTTGAAGGCGGGGGGATTTTTTTGGGAAATGTATTATAACATCGGTCCGTTTTTTCCTTTGTTTGCTTTTTTTACCGGACTCCCCATTTTATTATCAACCGTTTTTGTTTTTTATTATTTCTTCAAGGCCGGGAGCAAAAAGATCAAGAGGCAATTGGCTTATGTGGGCACAGGGCTTTTTTTTCCTTTGATTATCGGTATTTTGACCAATTTGGTTTTTCCTCTTTTAAAAGTGGATTTTCCCCGTTTAGCCAATTTTTCCGCCCTGATCCTGATAATTTTTCTTTTTTTGGCCATTTATTACGCTGATGCCTTCGGAGTCAGGATAGAAAAAATTTCTTTTAAGCTCAAGATCTTTTTGATTTATTTTTTTACTATTCTTGTTTCCATTTTTGTTTTTTATCTTTTTGTTATTTATATAGCCAGAACCACTTATGAAGAAAAAGCCGGGGACGCCGTTTTGCTTTCTTTGCAAAATATTTCCGCCAATTTTGATTTTGCCATAGACAACAGGATCAAGGAATTGAGATTGATCTCCCAAGATGATTTAATAAAAAAAAGATTAAAAGTTGGCAACAGTTCCGGAACTTCCACAAAAGAGAAAGAAGCGGGAAGCTCGGAAAGCAAAACAAGTCAAAAAACAAAAAAAATTTTGCCGGGGGAGGCGGTCTCCAAATATCTGGATAATTTTAATTATGAACTAAAAAATGATCTTTATTTGGATATATACATAACCAACAACAACGGGGTCAATTTGAACTCTTCTCCGTATACTCGGAGTATTGATGCCGAAAAAAGCGCGCTTAAGAAGGTAAAAAAAGAGAATGTTTATGTTTCCGATTCGAGCCGTTCCCGAGAAGGGGGGAGTTATTTTTTGATAAGCAAGAGTATATTTAATGAGAACGAAGAATTTTTGGGAATGGTAACGGCCGCAATTAATTTGGAAGAATTATATAAACAATTAAATGTTGATCTGAATTATTCTTACGAAGAAGAGGAAAATGCATTAAGGATTATAAATCATGAAGGGAAAATTATTTATTCGCCCCAAAAAAAAGAGGAGCAAAGATCCCTCGAACCGGAAATTCGGAATTTGTTATTAAAAAGAATTAAAGCCAATGATTCCGGATATAAGTATAAAAGAGATAAATATTATCATGTTAAAGAGCTTTATATTTTTGTAAATATTTTTAAGAATTCCGATTATGCCCAAGAGAAAAACTGGACTTTTTTATTGAGATATGATACCGAGGAATTCCTGGGTCCCATAAAACAGATAAAAGAGACTATTATATTAATAGCGGTGTTACTTTTATTTTTTTCCATTTTAGTTTTTTATTATATTAGCAAAATTTTTTCCCGGCCGTTGGAAAAATTGGAAGAAGGGGTCAAGAAAATAGAAGAGGGTAACTTGGATTACAGATTAGAAGTGAGAACCAGGGACGAAATAGGAAGTCTTTCAGAATCTTTTAATCAAATGGTTAAGAGTATTAAGGAGTCACGCAAGGAGGTGGATGAAAAAGTGGAAAATCAAACCCGGGAGATAACAAAGCAGAGGGATGAGATGGATAAACAAAAAAAAGCCATCCTTAATATTCTGGAAGATGTGGAAGAAGAAAAGAAAAAGGCGGAACAAGAAAGGAACAGAATAAAAACCATGCTTTACAGTATCGGAGACGGAGTGTTGGTTATTGACAACAACAGGGAAGTGACTTTATTTAACCAGGCGGCCGAGAATGTTTCCGGTTATTCCTTTAAGGAAGTAGAGGGTAAAAAGTATGATGAAGTTTTAAAATTTTTAAACAAAGAAGGTAAAAAAGATGATTTTATAGAAAAAACTTTTGAAACCCGGAAAATTACCAATATGGGCTCTGACACCGTTTTGATCAACAAAAAAGGAGAAAAAATTCCGGTTTCAGATAGCGCCTCACCCCTCAAGGATCAAGAGGGCAATTTAAGCGGCGTGGTAGTGGTCTTTAAGGATGTTACCCAGGAAAGAGCCATAGATAAAGCCAAGACCGAGTTTGTCTCTTTGGCTTCTCATCAGCTTCGCACCCCCTTGTCCACAATCAATTGGTATGCGGAGATGCTTTTGGACGAAGACGTGGGCAAGCTTAATAAAGAACAAGAAGAGTTCTTAGAGCAGATTTATACCGGGAATAAAAGAATGGTGGATTTGGTTAATTCCCTCCTTAATGTTTCCCGGATTGAAATGGGAACTTTGGAGGTAAAGCCGGAGCCCCTGAACTTCGGATATGTGGCCGAGAGTGTTTTGAACGAACTCAAACCCTCGATAAAAGAAAAGAAATTAAAAATTGAGAAAAAAATTCCCAAAAAATTGCCGGAGATAAAAGCCGATAAGAATTTAATAAGGATTATTTTTCAAAATTTGCTTTCCAATGCGGTTAAATACACCCCGGAAAAAGGAAAAATAAGTTTCTCCTTGACTAAGCAAAAAGAATATTTGTTGATCAAAGTTTCCGATTCCGGAATGGGAATTCCCAAAAAATCGCAAGAGAAGATTTTTACTAAATTATTCCGAGCTGATAATGTAAAAGAGAAAGATACGGAAGGAACCGGTCTGGGCCTTTATGTGGTAAAATCCATATTAGATCAAGCCGGAGGCAAAATTTGGTTTGAATCCGCTAAAAACAAAGGAACCACTTTTTATGTCAAATTCCCGCTTAAGGGTATGAAAAAGAAAAAAGGAAGAAAAACCCTTAACCCCACCAAATAAACCTTAATAAAAAAATAATTTTTAAATTATGCCTAAATCTAAAAAAACCAAAACCGTTTTAGTGGTAGAGGATGAAAAGCCCCTTCTCAAAGCCATTCAAGCCAAAATGGAGAGCAATGATTTAGAGGTAATCACGGCCCGCAAAGCGAACCAAGCTTTTAATTATTTGGAAGACCTGGGAATTGTGGATGCTGTTTGGCTGGATCATTATCTTTTGGGTAAGGAAAGCGGATTGGATTTTGTTTCTCGCTTGAAAAACAATAAGAAGTGGAAAAGAATACCCATTTTCGTGGTTTCCAATACTGCCGGCGCCGATAAAGTAAAGTCTTACATAAATTTCGGGATAACCAAATATTATGTAAAATCCGATTATCGGCTTGATAAAATAATTTACGATATTAAGAATAATATTACCGGAAGTGATAAATAATTGTTAACTTAGCGACTATGTCTAAATGTTTGGTTACCGGCGGAGCCGGTTTTGTGGGTTCCCATTTAGCGGATAGATTAATAGATTCGGGACACGAGGTGGTGATAATAGATAATTTATATAGCGGGAAAAAGGAATATTTAAACCCCAAAACAAAATTTTATAATTTGGATATCAGATCAAAAGACATTCCCCGGGTTTTTAGAGAAGAGAAATTCGATTTTGTTTTTCATTTGGCCGCTCAGATTGACGCCCGGGCTTCGGTTAAGGATCCGAATTTTGATAGAGAGGTGAATGTGGCCGGATCCGTGAATGTTTTGGATAATTGCCGGGAGAGCGGAGTAAAAAAAATAATTTTTGCCTCTACGGGCGGAGGTTTATATGGTGATGATGTGTCTCAAGTTCCCACCCCGGAAGAAGAGCCCCCGGCTCCGATTACGCCTTACGGAATTCATAAATTTTGTTTTGAAAAGTATTTGAATTATTACTATAAAGTTTTTGGCCAAAATTATATCGCGCTTAGGCCGGCCAATGTTTACGGCCCCCGCCAATACAAAGGAGGGGAAAGCGGGGTCATCTCCATTTTTATAGACAAGGCCGTGGCCGGAGAAAATTGTTTGGTAAATGGAAAAGGAGAGCAGACGCGTGATTATATTTATGTAGAAGATGTGGTGGACGCTTTTCTTAAAGCTTTAAAGTCGGATTTTGTGGGTGAATTTAATTTGGGCTCGGGTCAAGAGACCTCGGTTTTGGACTTACTTAAAAAGATAGAAGCAGTTTCAAACAAAAAAATAAGCTTTAGCCATGGTCCGGCAATTGCCGGGGACCAGAGAAGAAGCTGTTTAAGCTTTGCTCGCGCTCACAAAATATTAGACTGGAAGCCGGAAACAAACTTAGAAGAAGGAATTAAAAAAACTCTAAATTGGACTCGAAAAAATAAATGAGATTAGTATGTTTAAATACTATATGTCTTTTAGAAAGGCGGCCGCTTATTGTTTTCCCTTTGTTTATTCTTTATTGGACAAAAACAAAAAAATAATTAAATTCGCCATTGCGGGCACCGTGGCGGCGATTGCGGATCTCGGTTTATTGTATTTTTTGACCGATTTTGCCGGGTTTTGGTATATTTATTCCGCCGCCCTTTCTTGTTTACTGGCTTTTTTTATTAGTTTTATTCTGCAGAAATTTTGGACTTTTAGGGATAATTCCCGCTCTCGTTTTCCCCAGCAGTTTTTTTCTTATTTTTTATTAAATGTCATATCTATATTCTTGAATCTTTTTTTTCTTTTTATATTAGTGGAAAAAGCCGGTTTTTACTATGTTTTGGCCCAAATATTCTCAGGAGGAGTTTTGGCTTTGTTTAGATTTTTGGTCAATAATTTTATAATCTTTAAAAAAATACATTATGAAATTTAAAGCGGAAAAAAAAGAGTTAAGACACAACCCCTATCAGTTGGCCAGAAAAGCGGGGTACGGATTTATCAGAGATAAAAAAAGCGGGCAAGAGAGTTTGGTCCGTCGTTTGGGCGGTGGATTTTACCCTCGTTTTCATCTTTACATCGAACAGGAAAATGATAAAGTGATTTTTAGTTTGCACTTGGACCAAAAAGCGGCCGGCTATCCCGGACCCCACAGGCATAATGCCGAATATGAAAGTCCCCTGGTCAAGGAAGAGTTAGAGCGCCTGCGACAGTTTATTTTTTCTTCCGCAGAGGAGAAAGGAGAAAAAAAAGAGGAGAATGATCAAAAAAAAGGATGGTTGAAGAGAATTTTTGGTTAAAGTGAAAATAATATTAAAAGTTATGCAAATTTCCGAGGAAATAAAATCGCGTTTGGATATCGTGGATGTTATAAAGGAGTATGTCCAACTTAAGCCCGTGGGGGCCAATTTTTCCGCTTCGTCTCCTTTTAATCGGGAAAAAACCCCTTCTTTTATGGTGTCTCCGGAAAAACAGATCTGGCATTGTTTCAGTTCCGGTAAGGGCGGGGATGTAATTACTTTTATTATGGAGATAGAAGGGGTCAATTTTGTGGAGGCCTTGCGCATTTTAGCTCCCAAGGCGGGCGTAACCTTGAAAAAGGAAGACCCCAAGGTGGTTTCCAAACGTAATAAATTGATGGACATAAACGAATTGGCCGCCAATTATTACCATCGGGTTTTAATGGAATCTTCCGTGGCCGGGGAAGCCCGGGGATATTTAACTGAAAGAAAATTAAGCCAAGAAACTTTAATTGATTGGAAAATAGGATTTAGTCCCAATTCTTGGGAGGATTTGGTTAATTTTTTAAAGAAAAAAGGATACAAGGAGGAAGAGATAATTTCTGCCGGTTTGGCCAATCGCAGAAAAGGGGGTAACGGGATTTATAATCGTTTCCGTGACCGTATAATGTTTCCTTTGTGTGATTATAACGGCAATGTAGTGGCTTTCTCCGCTCGGGTTAGGCCCGGCAAAGAAAAGGAAGAAATTATGGGAAAATATATCAATAGCCCCCAAACCATGATTTATGACAAAAGCCGGATATTATTCGGCTTGGACAAAGCCAAAAAGGAAATAAAGTCAGAGGGTTATACCGTAGTAATGGAAGGGCAAATGGATGTTATCACCGCTCATCAAAACGGTTTTGGAAATACTGTTGCCAGCTCGGGCACCGCCCTAACCCGAGAGCAGTTAAAACTACTCAAACGTTATTCTTCCAATCTTGTTTTGGCTTTTGATATGGATCAGGCGGGGCAAATGGCCGTGGACAGAGGAGTAAATCAAGCTCTTCCCTTGGACATGAAGCTTAAAATAATTACTATGGAGGAAGACAAGGATCCGGATGATATTATTAGAGAGAACCCCGAAAAGTGGAAAGAAATTTTATCTTCCGCCAGGGAAATAATGGAATACTATTTTGATAAGGTTTGCTCGGAAGTGGAAATAGGGGAGTTGGAAGGAAAAAGGGAAGCGGCTCGCCGACTTTTGCCCTTGATAAATAAAATTTCCGATTTGATCGCCAAAGATCATTGGCTGAAAAGACTAAGCCAGAAACTGGATGTGGAAGAGAGTTTGTTGAGAGAGAGTTTGAGCAGTTTAAAAAAAGATAATTATTCCAATGAAACGGAAGAAGAACAAGAAGCCCCCCGCCCTCGAGAAAGCGGTCCTTCAAGTCGAGAAGAAGCGGCCTCACTTAATTTATTGGCTATTATTTTGCAATTTCCCGATTTTTTAAGTTTTATTTTGGAGCGCATAGAGATGGATCAGATTCAAGGAAAAAGAGCTAAACAAATTTACAAAAATTTGTTTCTTTATTATAATAATAAAAAAGAGGATTCGGAAAATAGTTTTGATTATTCCGAATTTAAACAATTCTTGAAGACCCGGTTTTCTTTTTCTGAGGAGGATGAGGAATATTCTAATTCTGACTTAAGAGATCAGATCGAATTTTTGGATAAGCTGGCTGTTCAAGGAGAAAGAGATTATTACGGCTTGGAAGAAAGGGAGGTGAAGAGCGAGGTTTTAAAGATTATTAATTTATTAAAAAAAGGGAATATTCGAGAAAGAATGAGGGAGATTGAAAAACTTATTAAAGATTCGGAAAAAGGAGAAGATAAAAAGGAAACGGATGAATTATTGGCGGAGTTGAAAGATTTAACCGAGGAATTAAAAGAGTTGGAAAAGCAAGAATATTTTTAATGTTGGAAAAACCTGTCTATGGCAGGTAATTTTAAATTTTGGTTAAAATAAAATTAAATATGGCTAATACCGCTAAAAAAACAAACACTAAAAAGGCCGCTTCCTCTAATTCCGCTGTTTCTCCCGAAGCTCGGGCTAAAAAAAAGACATCGGCTAAAGCGACCAAAGCTCAAAAAGTTTCTGTTCAAAAAAAGGGTACGGCCTCAACTTCTGCGGCCAAGACCGGGGCACAGACCCGGAAAAAGCCGGTTACCACTCAGAAGAAAAAAATCACGACCTCCCGGAAAAAGACAGCCGCCCCCCAGAAAAAAACCGTCGCTTCTCAGAAAAAAACCGCTGTTACTCGGAAAAAGACTTCCGTTCCTCAGAAAAAAACGGTTACTTCCCCAAAAAAGACTGTTGCTTCCCGGAATACGGCTCCTAAGAAATCGACTGCCGGAACAGCCCGAACTAAAAAAACAACCGCTCGGAAAAAGACTGAATCCCCGGCCCCCAAGGCCGAAATAATTAAACCCACGGACGAGCAAAAAGAAAGACTGATCAATAAAGGTAGGTCCCGTGGTTTTGTGACCGAGACCGAGCTTCTTCATTTGTTTCCGGAAATAGAGGAGTATGTTTATGATTTTGAACTTTTTTTGTCTGAGCTTCAAAAAAACGGAGTTAGAATTATAGAAGACAGTGAAGGGATTTTGGGATTATCCGCCCGGATTCAAAAGAGCCGGAGCGAGGAAGAAGAGCAAGAAGGCGAAAAAGAAAAAACCGCGGGAAAAAAGAAAAAGTCTGACAAAAAAGAGGATTCTTTGAATTTGAATTTACTTCCCACTATTGATTTGTCTAAATTGAGCTCTGATTCTATTCAGATGTATTTAAAGGAGATTGGAAAAGTACCTTTGCTTAACTCGGCCGAAGAAGTGGAACTGGCTAAACGCAAGGAAAGAGGTGACAGGGAAGCGGAGAAGAGATTGATTGAGGCCAATCTCCGTTTGGTGGTTTCTATTGCCAAGAAATTTGCCGGAGCTAAGGGTTTAAGTCTTTTGGATTTGATCCAAGAAGGCAATATCGGACTGTTTCGAGCGGTAGAGAAATTTGAATATCGCAAAGGTTATAAGTTTTCCACTTATGCCACTTGGTGGATAAGACAGGCCATTACCCGGGCTTTGGCCGATCAGTCCCGCACCATTAGAATTCCAGTCCACATGGTGGAGACTATTAATAAATTCCAGCAAGTGGAAAGAAGATTGATTCAGGATTTGGGCCGAGAACCCCTGCCGGAAGAGATTTCCGCGGAAATGGGGGAAGATATAAGCAGGGTCAGGCATATTATTAAAATTTCCCAGGATACGGTTTCCTTAGAGACCACTGTGGGAGATGATGAGGAGGACTCCACTTTGGAGGATTTTATCGAGGATATAAAAAATGTTACTCCGGACCGCTCAGCCGCCCTCCTGCTTTTGCGCGACTATGCCCGTAAAGCGATTTCCAAAGTAAGCCCCAGAGAGCAGAAGATATTGGAGATGAGATTCGGTTTAACCGATGGTGTGGCCCACACCTTGGAAGAGGTGGGGCAGGAATTTGATGTTACCAGAGAAAGAATCAGGCAGATTGAGGCCAAGGCATTGGAAAAGATCAGAAAAGACGAGGATATTAAAAGATTGGAAGATTATTACTAAATTAGGCTGTTGACTAATTTTTTAGTTTTTATATAATGTTGTTAGAAGCTGCTTTTTGAAAAGGCAGGTTTTTATTTAAAAGTTTTTAGAACTTTTACAATTTATTCCCGGGTGGCGCAGCGGTAGCGCAGTTGGCTGTGAACTAAAACGCAGCTTCCATGAGTAATCATGGTTGAAAAACGAGGTGAATTGCTGGAAGCCTAAGTTCGCTTACATTAGTAAGGGGATATGGTGATCAGCAGCCAAGTCCAGCCCCAGTTTGAAAAACTGGAGCCGGAAAGGTTCAGAGACTATCCCTAAAGGGAGTACTCTTTGCCTTTTAGGGCAAAGGGGAAGCGCCTCGCTCCCGCCTTTCGTGAAGGGCGGGATGATGATATAGTCCACTCTTTGAGGAAACTCAGAGGTCAAGTGTAACCAATTGGTCGTCGGTTCGAATCCGACCCCGGGAGCATAAAACAAAACAGGCCTGAATAGACCTGTTTTATTTTATATTTTTTGGAGATCGGATGAGACCTGCCTGCCGGCAGGCAGGAGTTTATGCCCCGGATCCGCCGGCAGGCGGAGTAGGGGTAAATTCGACCCCGGGAGCCTACGAAAATAACCTGATTTTATAGGTTATTTTTTATATTCTAAACGCAGGTTCGAATTTTTTATAAAACAAAAAAGCCTACTCGTCATTTTGACTTTCGGCTTTATAAAATTGAAGTTTTTCATTACTTTGTGGATCTAACACTCCCGATAATCTGCGAGCTAAGCTTTTGAGCCTCTTTGCCTGCAGCTTCGGCGTAGTCATCTCCTGAACTAGCGAATATAATTCCAGATGAAGAATTTATGGCGATGGTTCCCGGGCCGGAATAGGCGGTTTTGACTGTTTCTTCAATGAAGCTGCCCTGGGTGCCGATTCCGGGGATGCCGATTCCGGGGATCAAAAACCATAATTTATCTCCCACAATTTCTCTGACGCGGGACAAGTGATGGGAGTAAATTTTCCCGGAGCCCTTGGGTTTTTCGTGCGCAGCAGCCATGACCAGTCCGGCGTCATCCGTAATTCCCAGTTCTTCGGCCCAATTGAGAATATTCTGAGCCATGAACTCCCAATAAAGTTCTTCGGATTCGAGCTTCACGTCCTGAACCTGTCTGGCCGAGGGGTTGCTGGTATAGCAAAGACCGACGATAGCCCTGCCCGGATTTTTTTCATCCACGAGAGATTGCATACAGCCTTCGCCCATATAGGGGTTGAAGTTTATGCCTTCGGCGCCATCGATATCAAATTGAGCGATGCGATAACGCTGTTGTGTTCGTCCGATATCTCCTCTCTTACAGTCCAAGAAAACCGGAATGTCCGGATGAAATTCATGAATGTAATCAATGATGGCCGTGAGAATTTTGCGACCGTCCCGAAATGCCTCATAGTGCGCCCGCTGGGGTTTAAACATGCAAGCATAGGGAGCCGTGGCATCCACGATGTCGATCATCCATTGAGCGACAGCCTTCCATTCTTGGCGCAGCCAGAATCTTTTTTTGATTGATTTCGGCATTTTTTCCGGCAAGGGGTCGAGCCCGACACAGACCAGGGAACTTGTCTCTTTTTGTCTTTTTGCTAATTTTGTGCGAAATCCGTACATTTTTTCCTCCTTTTTCCGGTTTTGTTGGTTAGTAGTCCTGTTTTACATTGTTTCCATAAGTTCATCCCAGTGGTTTTTCGGTGAAAGGGCTGAGGAACCATTTTTGCAGAATTCGCATTCTTCTTTTTCCGGATCCACCACATAAGTGTCGTAATAGAGGCAGGAAAACAATTTACTCCCGTCAATTGAATCGGGCACATCCTTGTCGGGCCTTAAAACCAATACAGGAATGTAGGGAATAAAATTTACTTGATAAGGATTGCCTTCACGGACAGCAGTTCTTACCGCCTTCGTAGTTTGGTTGGTGGTCAGGAGTTCTTCAACGTGGAGAACGTGTTCTTCGGGCATAATGGTTGCCTTTTCCCAGATTTGAGTTTTGTCCGGACCTTTTTGCATAGCATGCCATTTAGCATTGGCCAGATTGGCGATATCCTTTGATAGCCCCAAGGCAGCCGAATCAGAACCGATCACCCAGTCAATGGGTCCGTTATAAAAGGATGATAATCGCCTGAGAAGCTGGTAGGCCATAATTTGGCAGAGGTTGCTGCGTTGCAATACGCGGGTGCAGTTGATGTAAATATTGCTGTGTTTACCGCTAGTGAGCTTTGCATGAGGAGCTGTGGGATTTTTTTCGCCGGGATGGTGCCAAAAAGCATCACAGGCCATAAATATAGCCTCAAGGTGTTTTTTGGTCATATCCTTTTTACAGATTTCTGGGTTAAGTTTCAATAAGTCTTTTCTGGACATGTTGTTGAGATCTGGCGTCGGAATCGTCATTTTAAACCTCCTTTTTGAATAGATTAAATGGAATGATTTTCAAGTTATCCGATTTTTTCAATGTGCAAAAAAAAG
>CAZXUK010000010.1:0-36757 GCA_964644045.1 uncultured Gammaproteobacteria bacterium | reverse complement strand
ACCCGGTAGGACTCGAACCCACAACCTGCTGGTCCGAAGCCAGCCGCTCTATCCAGTTGAGCTACAGGTGCTTGTTTTGATATGTAAATTAATTTTTTAAAAAGGAACTTGGTCCGACCCCGCTCTTCGCGAAGGGCGGGGCTATCCAGTTGAGCTACAGGTGCTTTTTGTATACAAACTAAAATTTAAAAATAACACAAGAAAATGTGTTTAACAAGGGAATATAATTATAAATTTATAATTTTTTTATAAAGATTTAAATAGCCCTCCACCATTTTTTCTCGGGAAAAATACTTCTCCACTCTTTCCCGGCAATCTTTTCTTTTTATATCCCTTATTTTGAAAACCGCATCTGTTAAATCTTCTTCTTTTTCCGCTACAAAACCGGTAAATCCGGATTTTACCAACTCCCGGTTAGACCCCTTGTCCAAAGTAACCACGGGGGTACCGCAGGCCATGGCCTCCAGAAAAGAATTACTGCAGGCCTCAAACAAACGATTGGGTTGGATCAAACAATAAGCATTCCGTAAAAGTTCTATCTTTCTCTCTTGGGTCACCTCTCCCAAATACTTGATCTGCTTATCATCAATAAAAGGGCTGACTTTCTTTTTGATAAATTCACTATCCTTATCCGCCATTTTACCGGCCAAAATCAATTTTTTTCCCGAAGCACGAGCAACTTGAATGGCCCGATCCACTCCTTTTTGCTCGGTAATCCGAGCTAAAAAAAGAAGGTAATCACCGGCCTGTTCATTAAACGGAAACTTGTCAATGGAAACTCCGTTATAAACCACTCCCTGCCAATTTAGGAAAGGCAAAAACTTGGTAACGGCTTGAGAATTGGCCATAAAATTTAGATTCTTGTTTCTTTTAAGCAATTCTTCTTCCTGTTCAAAAAATTCTCCGTAACGAATAGAGTGAAGAGAGGGAGTGTCCGTTAAGCCACCGAAAAAAACACTCTTATGCTCCACGGCGCAGTGAATAATATCAAATTCCTTGTGCCTCTTAAAAGCTCGGGAAATATTATCATATTCCTGAATTTCCGAATAATCATCTCGAAAAGGTTTTTCCCTAACCGCCACCAATTCCCGAGCCCGGGTATTCGAATCTCCGGTAGCAAAAAGAGTAATTTGATGGCCCTTATCCACCAAACCGTCAACCAAAGAACCGATAGAAGCTCCGGTTCCCCCGCGAGATAAAGGGGTGGTTTCCTCCCAAAGTTTTGATATTATGGCAATTTTCATTTTTATTTTTATTCAATAATTCTTCCTATTTCTCGCAAATAATCGCTGTTAATTTTAAAATAATCCCAGGATCTTTGCACCGGATAATTACTCCCCTCTTCCAGATGAAAGTCCGATCCCCCGGTCTCGGCCAAATCATATTTACGAGTAAATCTCTGAATTTCCATTACATTCTGATAAGAGTGATGCGGGGAAAGTTTTTCTATACCCTCCAAGCCGGAGTCAACCAATTCCTTTAAAAAATCTTCCTTGATCATAACTCGTTTTCCGGGGTGGCAAAGGACAATCTGACCACCTATTTTTTTCTTAAGATCCGATATTTGCTTCCACCCGATATAACTATTTTTCAAGCGACGAGAACCCACTTTATAAAAATAATTCTTCACCATATCTCCGCCTTTTGCTATCTTAACCCCCAATTCCTCTTGAACTTTCTTGTAGTTATCTCTAATATTTAACAAATCTCCGGCCACACGATTAGAAGGGACATAATGATTGTATTTATCCAATATTTTATAATCTATCTTAAACCCATCGTCTTCCAATCGATTTAAAACCCGACGCATTATTCTCCTTCTCCTGATCTGGCTTTTACGCAAAACTTTGTGGAGCTCGGGATGGTGATAATCAAAATTATACCAAAGAATATTAAAAGTATGATTGCCTTTTTTAATATAAAGCTCCATCCCTGTCAAGGTTTTGATGTTTTTTTTCTGGCAGGCCTTTCTAAATTCATCCTGTCCTCCCACAGTATTATGATCAGTCAAAGAAGCGATCTTTACTCCTTCCCGGGACATAAAATCCGCTACCTTGCTGGGGGTCATATAACCGTCGGAATAGGTGGAATGAATTTGAAGATCAATAAGCATAATAATTAAATTAAAATATATTAAATTTTTACGTTTTTCTCTGCTTCTCTTATTAAGGGAGCGGCTCTCTTTGGCTCGGCCTTATCTTTAATTAAAAAAAAGGTGGCGGTGCGAATAGCAGTCCAATAATAATAATTTCTTATCCTGTCCTCTATGTTATTATCCCTTTTTAATCCCTTAACCTTAAAATATCTATCTAAAAACAATTCTTTTATTTTTGCCAAATATTTTTCCTCTAAGTGCTTTCTCCTAAACATAAAATCTATCTGTTGCAAAAAACAACCCAAATCCCGGGTAAAATCGGCTAAACAAATATCTGTAAAATCAATTACCGCTATTTTATCTTGACTGATCTTAATAATATTCTCCGGATGCGCATCTCCGTGGATCAACCACCTCTCTTGATGATTATCAAAAAAATCTTTTTCCCGGGAAATAAAAAAATTATAATACTTTTCATAAAAAGAAAAATGTTCAGGGTACCAGTTCTTTATTTTTCCCAATATTTCTTTTTTACCCGGAATTACGGTTTCTATCCGGCTATTTAAAGGATTAAAGTTGCACTGAGGGCAAGTTTCCAGACCATGGAGCTTGGCAAACCAATCAGCCGTTTTTTCCACTATTTTCTCGATCTCCTCTTTTCTGTGATTACGAATATAATAATATAAATTATGACCCTCTACGCCTCGATAAAAAGTGGCCTGAAAATGCCGGGAATAGAATAAGGGGCGGGGTATGGTTAACTTGGTATGGGCAAAATTATTATCCCAGAGATATTTTAAGGCCTTATAAACATTACGGCGGGGCTCATCGCTATGAGCTGAACAATAAATAGATAGTTTTTTCTCCTTATTATCAAAAGTTAAAAAAACAGTCTTAAATTCGGCCACCACATGATATGTTTCTTCCCAGATATATTTTTTCGGCGTCCTTATCTCCAAGTCTTTTATATCCTTAAAATCCGGATAAAGAGGCAAAACTTTTTTCTTAAATAGATCAATTACATAATTTTTATCAAAAAGTTTTAAAATGGGATTGTCCATATTTTATTGAAAATTAATTATTTTTAGATTTTTCCTTCTCTTTTAGTCTCCAATGCTTTTCCCAGACCAATCTTTTAATATCCAAAGCCATTTTCTCAACCTTGATTTTGGTATTCAAACCGGTGGAGGACTCTAAGGAACGAACCGCTTTAACCAATTCATTTATTCTTTTTTCAATTTCATCCGGATTCCAAGCATAAGGGCCGAAAATATGCTCGAAATTTTTTTCCGAAGCCCACCAAAAAGTACAACTGGCCAAACCGCGAACCAAATGCCAACGAGCCCACTTATGATTTTCATCATCCCGATGCTTTTCCACTAAACGATAAACCAAATTGGCCAATTCCCAAATTTTTATTTGGTTTATATTATCGCGATTATACCAAAGAATGTAGGGTTTATTATTTTTTATATCCTTTTCACTTGATTCCCAGCTGCAAGCAAAGGGACTGAATTCAATCCTTTCTTCTTTTTCGGAAATAAATTCCGAGACAGTTTTGGTTTCCAGATCTTTTCTTTTAAGTAATTTTTCCAATTCTCCGGTGGGATCCTCATGTCTTAAGCCGTAAAGCTCTCCGTCATTGCCGGTTAAAGCAAAATCAATTTCAGGATTTTTTAAGGCCTTGTCGGGAAAATAGCCATTGGAAAGCTCCCGGGAACGGAAAACCACATCCAACTTACTGTTTTTGTCCTTGTATATTTGATTTATCTCTGTTTTACCGATTTTTCCCTCATAAGCTATTTCATCCAAAATGATCCACTCATAGCCCATTTTTTTAACAATTTTGGCCACATCTTCACTGTAAGCCATCTCCGGAATAAAGAAACCTTGGGGTTTGAATTTATTTCCCAAATATTTCTTTAAAATATCCTCGTTTTCCTTTATTTGTCTCTCAGTCTCTTTTTTGGGGATCAAGGGCGGAAAGGAATGATAAGCGACCGTGCCGGTTATCTCTAATTGCCCTTTATCCGCCAAATTCTTTATTCTTTTAATTAAACTCTTATAACCCAACTCTTCCCAACGCAAAAATAAACAACCCGTAATATTTAAATTGAATTTTATTCCGGGGTTTTCTTCCAGCGCCCTGACAATCCTTAGGTAGCTTTTTTCAGTGGCCTCCTCTATCACTTGATCTTCCGCATTGACGGGCTGATATAAATGTAGGAAATTAATCCAAATCATATTTTTAAAAAATTAGTTTTTCTTTTCCTTCTTTCCGTTGATGCTCATGGCAATCTTGTATAATTTCATATATTTTTTAGCCGGAATCTCCCAGCTATTGGATTGTCGCATAACTCTTTTTACCACTTTCTTAAATTCATCTTTATACAAAAAATCCTCCAAAGCGCGAATAATGGCTCCGAATAAACTGAATTCATTGAAACGGAAAAAAGTGAAACCGGTTCCGGATCCATCTCTGGGGTTATAATTCTGAACTGTATCATGAAGCCCTCCCACTTTCCGCACGATGGAAACACAGCCGTAACGCATAGCTATAAGTTGATTAATTCCGCAGGGCTCGTAATGAGAGGGGAGTAAGAAAAAGTCGGAGCCGGCATAAGTTAAAGTTTCATATTTTTGATTCTTTTCATGAGAGGGAATAACCACCAATTTATCCGGATGCTTGCGAGCTATTTTTTTTATTTCTTTTATATATTTTTTATCTCCGGTTCCCAAAATTATAAATTGTAGATTTAAATTGACCAAGGGTTCCAAAATTTTTAAAATCAACTCAAAACCCTTTTGAAAAGTTACCCGGGAAGTGGCGCAAATCAAGGGAACCTCTTCATTCACGGGCAAACCGAATTTCTCTTGCAAATATTTTTTATTTTCTTTTTTGGCATCCAAACTATAAGAATCGAAATTTTTAAAAAGCGAACCGTCATTCAAAGGATTATAGGCCTTGTAATCAATGCCGTTAATGATCCCAAACAAACGATTCTCACGATTTTTCAAAACTCTGTGAAGATCCTGTCCGAATTTCTTAGTCATCACTTCTTCACGATATTTTTCGCTGACAGTATTAATGACATCCGCGGACAAAATCGCTCTTTTGGCGAAATTTATAAATTCAATCCTTTCATTATCTAAATGAGGGAGACGCTGCCGGCCATAATCTTTTTTTTCCGGAGGCACTTCCCACCAATTTTTCCCAAACTGAAAAATTAAATTGTGAATGGTAAAAACGGTTTTGGCCCTTTTTAGAGTTCGGGAATAGCGAAAACCGGTTTGAAGATAAAAAGGTATCAAACCGGTTTGCCAATCATGACAATGGATAATGTTGGCCTCGAATTTGAGTAAGGAAATCAACTTTAAGGCGGCCACATCAAAAATCAAAAATCTCACATTCTCGTGCTTAGAGCCGTATAACTTCTTGCGTTGAGAAAAATATTTTTTATTCTCCACAAAAAAAACGGGCAGATCTTCCATTAAATAACCCTTCCAATAATTAACTTTAACCCTGTCTTGAGAATTAATCCTGAGCTCCACGTTTTTATAAACCAATTTTAAATTATACTTTTCCTTATCAATCATTTTACCATATAAGGGGGTTATACATATTACCTGATTATCTAATCTCTTCAAGGCCTTGGGCAGACTTCGGGCCACATCCCCCAATCCCCCGCTTTTGGAAAAAGGAGATAATTCTGAAGATATGGAAACTATTTTTAATTTTTTCATAGATTAAATTTAGATATCATATATCATATAACAAACAAAACATGCATAACTTGAAATCTAAGTAAATAAAATTTTGTTATATGGTTTAAATGAAATTGGCGGCGCAAATGGCCACGGCCAAGGCATCGGCGGCATCGTCGGGCTTGGGAATTTCTTTTAAACCTAAAAGCAATTTTACCATTTTCTGCACCTGCGTCTTAGATGCTTGGCCATAAGAAGAAACAGCTTGCTTGATCTGCAGGGGGGTAAATTCATTTATTTTCACTTTATTCTGGCGAGCACTCAACAAAACCACGCCCCTTGCCTGTCCCACCATTAAAGCGGTTTTAACATTTCGGCAAAAAAATAATTGTTCCACGGAAACCAAATCGGGCTTATATTCCTTTATTTTTTTACTCAAGTCCCGTCCCAAGATATCCAATCTTTCAGGCATGGCTTGCTTGGAATCCGTTTTAATACTTCCGTAATCCAAACAAAACAAATCGCCTTTTTCATCTTTTTTAATTATTCCGAAACCGGTGTCGGCTATTCCGGGATCAATTCCCAATATTACATAGCTCATAACAGACAACACCTAAAATTTTAGTTATTGTCTGTTTTAAGCTATATATGGGCATTGGTGTAATAATCGCTTACATCCTCGCAATCCTCCAACTCTTCAATAAAATTATCCAATTTTTCTTTCTCTTCCGGGGTGGGCTTTCTGCTTTCCTTGGGAATGTATTCAATATCAGCGGATTCGACTTTTATACCCCGCTTCTCCAAATATTCTTGAACTTTCTGTAAATTCTCCATCTGAATATAAATAGTAACCCCTTCCTCGGCAAATTCAAAATCCTCGGCTCCGGCATCAATTAATTCCAACTGCTTCTCCTCGCTTCCCAAATTATTTTTTTCCATTTCTTCTTTGTTAACATTTATTACTCCTTTTTGTTCAAAATTCCAATTAACCGTAGTAAAAGATCCTCCAAACTTGGTAAAAATATGCTTAACATTGGAAGCGCTTCTATTCTTGTTATCAGTTAAACTTTTTACAATGAACTGAAATTTTCCCGGACCGATCCCCTCGTAATATAATTCCTCGATCTGATCTCCGACCAATTCCCCAGTGCCTCTTTTTATGGCCTTATCAATATTATCCTTGGGCATATTGGCTTTTTTAGCTTTTTCCACAGCTAAACGAAGAGCGAAATTGGTCTCCGGATCCCCTCCTTTGTCCCGGGCGGCCACGGTTATCAGATTGCCCAATTTAGTAAAAACCGCGGCTCTTTTTACATCCTTTACCGCTTTAATGCGCTTAACTTTAGACCATTTATTATGTCCGGACATATGTTTTATGTTTTAAAATCCAAACGCTAAACAAATCAAAAAACAGATCTGTTTTTACTTTAAAAAAGGCGGGGTTACTAAATATTCCGCCTTTAATTATGCTTCCATCCTAACATAAAACCTCCTTATAATCAAGAAAAAAATAATCATTTCTTGTAAAAAGCGAACTAAATATATCCTTTATGGAATAATTGATTTTTGAGGTGTTAACAAAAATCACCGACTAAGGAAAGTCGGTGATTTTTTATATTCTAACCTTTTTATCCTATATTCATTTTCCTACATCATGGGCATTCCTCCGCCCATTCCTCCGGGCATTCCTCCGCCGCTGGCTCCTCCGCCTTCATTGTCTTTTTCCTCCGGATCATCAGCCACCACCGCTTCCACAGTTAAAAACATTATGGCGGCACTGGCGGCATTCTCCAGGGCGGTTCTAACTACTTTGGTGGGATCGATTATTCCGGCCTCTATCAAATTCTCATATTTATTTTCCAGGGCGTTATAGCCAATATTCTGTTCCGGCTTCTCTTTATTTTTCTGAATTAAATTATAAAGCACCAAGGATCCGTCTTGTCCGGCGTTAGAAGCGATCTGCTTGATGGGAGACAAAATAGCCTGATCAACTATTTCTTCTCCCGCGCTTTTCTTTTCCTGAGAACCTTTAAAAGAACTGCTGGATTTAGCCAAAGAAAGTCCTCCTCCGGCAACAATTCCTTCTTCTTGAGCCGCGCGAGTAGCATTTAAAGCGTCCTCGATCCTGTCTTTTTTCTCTTTCATTTCGGTTTCAGTAGCTGCTCCCACTTTTATTACTCCCACTCCTCCGGATAATTTAGCCAATCTCTTTTGAAGTTCTTCCTTGTCATAATCGGAATCACTGTTTTCGATCTCTTTTTTAACTTGTTCCACTCTTTTCCTGATATTGTCTTCTTCTCCCTTTCCTTCCACAATAGTGGTTTCATCTTTGGTAGAGGCAACTTTCCGAGCTTGGCCCAAATCCTCTAATTGGGCATTCTCTAACTTTAAGCCCACTTCCTCGGAAATCACTTTGCCTCCGGTTAAAACGGCAATATCCTCGAGCATGGCCTTTCTCCTGTCTCCGAATCCCGGAGCTTTAACTCCCAAAACATTAAAAGTTCCTCTCAGTTTGTTTAATACAAAAGTGGCCAAGGCCTCGCCTTCAATTTCATCGGCAATAATAACCACATCCTTTTTTCCGGCCTCGCTTATCTTTTCTAAAACCGGCAAAACTTCTTGAACCGAAGAAATCTTTTTATCAGTAATCAAAATATAGGGGTCGGAATATTCCGACTTCATAGAATCGGGGTCCGTGACCATGTGGGGAGAAATATATCCCTTATCAAACTGCATTCCTTCCACCACCTCCACCTCGACTCCGAAAGACTGCCCTTCTTCCACGGTTACAACTCCGTTTTTACCCACTTTTTCCATGGCCTCGGCGATCTTGCCTCCGATCTCTTTATTATTGGCGCTGATAGAAGCTACTTGAGCAATCTCTTCTTGGGTGGAAATGGATTTGCTAATATTTTTAATCTCTTCCACTATTTCCGCTATCTTTTTTTCGATCCCTTGCCTTATCTCCAGAGGGTTTACTCCGGAAGAAACCAATTTTAATCCCTCATTGATCATGGCCTGAGCCAAAATAGTGGCGGTAGTGGTACCATCACCCGCGCTGTCATTGGCCTTAGTGGCCACTTCTTTTATCATTTCCGCGCCGATATTTTCCTGCTTATCCTTAAATTCAATTTCCTTGGCCACGGTTACTCCGTCTTTGGTAATAGTGGGGGCGCCAAAACCTTTATCCAAAACCACATTTCTTCCTTTGGGACCTAAAGTGACTTTAAGAGCATCGGATAATTTATCCACGCCTTCTTTTAAAGATTTTCGGGCCTCTTCGTTAAACATTACTAATTTTCCGCTCATATTTTTAAAATTGTAAGCGATTAATAAATATTATTAACCCTTACATAAAATTAATTATAATAGTTTATTCTTCTAAAATAGCCAAAATATCATTTTCGCTTATAATTAGATAATCTTTGTCTTCTATCTTTATTTCTTCCGGGGAATACTTTTTAAACATAACTTGATCTCCCGGTTCTACGCTTAATTTTTCCCGGCTTCCGTCTTTTAATAATTTACCCGGTCCGACCTCCACTACTTTTCCTTTTTCCGGCCTCTCTTTTTCCATAGTGTCGGGCAAAACAATTCCGGCCTTAGTGGCCTCTTCTTCTGTGATAGGTTCTACTACCACATTGTCGTGCATTGGTTTTACTTTCATATTTTTATCCCAAGCAGCAAAACTAACTTCTTAAAAGTTAAGCGGCTGCCCAATTAATTATAATTCTTACCATATGGACTAAAAAATAATTTTAGCACTCCGTTTTTGTAAGTGCTAAAAACATTTTATCAACTTAAAAAACAATGTCAAGAGGGTTTTTTGCCCAAAAAAGAGCTCTTAAGCTCTTTTTTAAATATTTATCTCCCTTTTATCCTTCTCCAGCGCTTAATCGCTTTGGTGCGAGCCAGCTCCTTGGCTAAAGAAGTGGAGATATCGGCAAATCTTTCCGTATCCTCTCTTTTGGTTTGACTAATGGTTTCTTCCGCCTTTTTTCTGGCTTCTTCCGCTCTCTCAACATCAATTTCTTCCGCTCTCTCCGCGGTATCAGCCAAAATTACCACTTTGTTTCTTAAAACCTCGATAAATCCTCCGGACACGGAAACGATCTCCTTTTGATTGTTTTCATCCTTTAGTTCCAAAACACCGGGGGCTAAAATGGAAACCAAGGGCTCATGCTTGGGCAAAACCGTAATCTCCCCCTCTTTGGTGGGAACAGTAACCCTGGAAATATTTCTTTTTAAAACTACTTTTTCCAAAGTAACTATTTCAAATTTTATTATTTTATCACTGTCAAACATAAATTAATTACAAATTAACCCTGTGGAATGATTCGCTTAAAGCAAATCAAAATTTCTTTTTATTCCGCGGGATGAACAAATTTTTTTCAGCCTCGCCGGTTGGGCGGGCGGATCACACAAACATAAACAATATTATTAAGATACAATATCTAATTTATAAATTTATGATTTATTCATTGTTCGTAGAAACTTCTTCAATACCTCCTTTCATATAAAAATCATTTTCTCCTTTATCATCGTGTTTACCTTCCAGAATCTCTTCAAATCCTTTAATAGTGTCTTCAATACGTACGTATTTTCCTTCTTGACCGGTAAAACTTTCAGCCACATGAAAGGGCTGAGAAAGGAATCTTTGCATTTTTCTGGCCCTGTTAACAGTCAATTTGTCTTCATCAGACAACTCTTCCATTCCCAAAATATTAATAATATCCTGAAGGTCCTTGTATTTTTGCAAAACTCTTTGCACTTCTCTGGCCACTTTATAATGTTTCTCTCCCACGATTTTGGGATCTAAAATTATTGAAGAGGAATCCAGGGGGTCCACAGCCGGATAAATTCCCAATTCCGCCAAACTGCGGGCCAACACCACGGTGGAATCCAAATGACCGAAAGTGGTGGCCGGCGCCGGATCGGTTAAATCGTCAGCCGGTACATAAACCGCTTGAATGGAAGTAATAGAACCTTTGTTGGTGGAAGTAATTCTCTCTTGTAATCCCCCCATATCCGAAGCCAAAGTGGGTTGATACCCCACAGCCGAGGGCATCCTTCCCAAAAGAGTGGAAACTTCGGCTCCCGCCTGGGTAAATCTAAAAATGTTATCAATAAAAAACAAAACATCCTGATTTTGCTCATCCCGAAAATGTTCGGCCATAGAAAGTCCGCTTAAAGCCACTCGCGCTCTGTTTCCCGGAGGTTCGTTCATTTGCCCAAAGGTCATGGCCACCTTATCCAATACTCCGGCTTCTTTCATTTCCTGATACAAATCATTGCCTTCGCGGGTTCTTTCCCCCACTCCGGCAAACACGGAATAACCTCCGTGTTCTTTGGCAATATTATTTATAAATTCCTGGATAATAACAGTTTTTCCCACTCCGGCACCCCCAAACATACCCACTTTTCCGCCCTTGGCGATGGGACAAATCAAATCAATTACTTTAATTCCGGTTTCCAAAATTTCAGTCTTGGTTGATTGTTCCACAAATTTCGGAGGTTCGCGATGAATGGAATATTTTTCCTTAGTTCGAACTTCACCTCCTCCATCCACGGTTTGACCCAATACATTAAAAATACGACCCAAAGTTTCATCTCCCACAGGTACGCTAATGGGGGCGCCCATGGCCTTTACTTCATCTCCTCTTTTTAAACCATCAGTGGACCCCATAGCCAAGGCCTTAACAGAGTTAAAGCCAATATGCTGCTGGGTTTCCAAAATTAATTTTTCTCCCTGATTGTCTACTTCCAAGGCATCATAAATTCCCGGCAAATTTTTCTCAAAATGCACCTCCACCACGGGACCGATGATCTGCTTAATTGTTCCTGTTGTTTTGTTGGACATATCTTTTTAATTATTTTATTTAAAATTAATTATTCTCCCAAAGCGTTGGCACCGGCACTGATCTCGGCAATTTCCCTGGTAATAGCTCCTTGTCTAACTTTGTTATAATAAAGAGTTAGATCGTCCACCAATTCTCCGGCTGATTCATTGGCTTTTTGCATGGCGGTCATACGGGCGCCATGTTCAGCCGCATTGGATTCCAATAAAGCTTGAAATAACTGGACCTCTAATAAGCGGGGAAGCATTTCTTCCAGAACTTCGGAGGCCGAGGGTTCATAAGTAAAGGTATAAATATTTTTTCCTTCTCGCAAATATTTTTCTTGTTTTTGGCCAATATAATCTTTATTCAAACCTATTCGAGGACTCTCCCCCGTAACCCCCAAATGATGACTTTTTGCTTCCAAATCTATGGGAAGAAGCTGTTTTACCCGGGGAATTTGCTTAATAGCATTAACATAATCGGTAAAAGCCACCATGATCTTGTCATATTTGCCGGAAATAAAATCATCTTGGACCAAACGAGCAATATCCCTGACTTCGGTGGAATCATAACAAATATCTGACTTGGAAAACTCAGCCGCGATTTTATGCCCATAACGAGAATAAACAGAGGAACCTTTTTTCCCCACTACTATAAATTCATGATCAATCTTTTCTTTGTCCTCGTTATATTCATTTTTTAAAACGGAATTATGGGCTTTATTAATTATGGCATTGTTAAAATTTCCGCATAAACCGCGATTGGAAGTAAAAAGAATCACGGCCACATTTTTTATTTTCTTTCTTTTTAAAAACAAAGGATGCTGATATTGATCGCAATTAACGGCTTGAGATAAATTCAAAACCGTAGTCCAACTCAAATTGGCGTAAGTTCGGGTTTTTAAAGCCGCCTCTTCCGCTTTGCGCATTTTAGTGGCCGCCACCATCTCCATGGCCTTCGTAATTTTCTGAGTGCTTTTAATGGACTTTATTCTTCTTTGTATCTCCTTGGTATTTGCCATAAAATAAAAAATTGAAATTTCTAAAACCTATTCTTCTTTTTTCTTAATTAAATAATCCAATGTGGCCTTATAATCGGCAATAATCCCTTTTAATTTTTCTTCCGCGGATTCGCTTAAATCTCCCGATTCCTCAATTTCTTTTTTAACTTCTTCTCCTTTATCACGGAAATATTCTAAAAATCCTTGTTCAAATTCACTTACTTTTTCCACCGGCACATCATCCAAATAACCGGCGGTTAAAACATAAAAAATGGCCACTTGATCAAAAACGGACAAAGGTTTATATTGATTCTGCTTAAACACTTCCATTAACCTTTCTCCGCGATCGATCTTGGATTGAGTTTCTTGATCCAGATCAGAGCCGAATTGAGCAAAAGCGGCCAATTCTCGATACTGGGCGGCTTCCAATCTCAGCTTGCCGGCCACTTTCTTCATAGCTTTGATTTGAGCATCACTGCCCACGCGGGAAACGGATAAACCGGCGTTAATGGCCGGCCTGTTGCCCTTATAAAACAATTCCGGCTCCAAATAAATCTGTCCGTCGGTAATAGAAATAACATTAGTGGGTATATAAGCGGACAAATCGCCGGCCTGGGTTTCAATCACCGGCAAAGCGGTAATAGATCCTCCCCCGTTATCCTGATTCAGCTTACAAGCTCTTTCCAAAAGCCGAGAATGAAGATAAAAAACATCTCCGGGATAAGCTTCTCTACCCGGGGGCCTCTTTAAAAGCAAAGAAATTTCCCGATAAGAAACGGCATGTTTACTTAGGTCGTCATAAACCACTAAAACATCTTCGCCTTGGGCTAAAAAATATTCGGCCATAGCACAACCGGCATAAGGAGAAATATAAAGCATAGAGGCGGGATCACTGGCTCCGGCCAAAACAATAGTGGTGTATTCCATAGCCCCGGTTTCCTCCAGTTTGGCCGCAATTCCGGCCACTTTTGATTCTTTCTGTCCGATAGCCACATAAATACACTTCATATTCTGCCCCTTTTGGTTGATAATAGTATCAATGGCAATAGCTGTTTTTCCGATTTGACGATCCCCGATTATCAATTCTCTTTGGCCTCTGCCAATGGGAATCATGGAATCAATGGATTTGATCCCGGACTGCACCGGTTGGCTAACTCCTTCTCTTTCAATCACTCCCGGGGCGATCTTTTCAATGGGGTTATATTCTTGAGTTTTTATTTCCTCCTTACCGTCCAAAGCCTGGCCTAAAGGATTAACCACTCTTCCCACCATCTCTTGGCCCACCGGCACCTGAAGAATTTTGTTCAAACAAATAGCTTCATCCCCCTCTTTGATCAAAGAAGAGTCCCCCAAAACAATCGCGCCCACACTATCTTCTTCCAAATTCAAAACCACCCCGTGAACCGAACCGGTATCGGTTTTAAATTCAATCATTTCCGACATCATGGCCTCGGAAAGTCCGGAAATTTGAGCTATTCCGTCCCCCACCTCGGATACCCGGCCAAAAGTTTTTTCTCCAACTTCGGATTTATAATTCGAAATCTGCTCTTTTAATTGCTCTACAATATAATCTTTGCTATTAGACATAAATTTATATTATATATTATTTATTAATCCTTTATTTTGTTTTCCAAATCTTTTAATCTGGTGGCCAGACTGAAATCTATAATTTTATCATCGGCCTTGGCCACAAAGCCCCCGATCAAATTTTTGTTGGTCCTGTAATCAATTTCAAATTTCCCGTCTTTGTTTCTTTGTTTTAAAAATTTTTCTATTTTTTCCCGGGAATCTTTTTCCAGTTTCCGCGCGGTAATAACTTCCGCCTCTATTATTCCTTTCTTTTTATTCCAAATTTGACTAAATTTTTTTATTATGCGGAGTAAATAAGAAGTATGATTATTATCCACTAAAATTCGAGAAAATCTTTTTATTATTTCCTCGTTTTCTTTTTCCGGAGCCGCTTCAAGTTCTTCAAACAAAGCTCGGGCATATTGTTTGGCTGTTATTCTCATATTATTTTATTTCCTTAATGGTTTCCCGAATTAATTCTTTATCTTTTTGGGGGTCCACTTTCTTTTTTAAAACTTTTTCCAAAGAAAGCATTACCATATCCGCTATTTCTCTTTGGGCATCTTTTAAAGTTTCGGCTTTTTCCGCTATTATCTTCTCTTTTTCCTGATTAATGATCTGGCCCACTTCTTCCCTGGCGTTTTCTATGATCTTGTTCCTTTTTTCTTCTCCTTCACCTTTGGCTTCCTCTACAATTTTAAGCGCTTCTTTCCTGGCCTCCTTCACGATCTCTTCCTTTTTTTGTTCCGCTTCTTTTAATTTCTTCTCCGCTTTATCGGTATATTCCACTCCTCTTTCTATTTTTTCTCTTCTTTCTTTTAAAAAATTAAGGATGGGATTATAGGCGAATTTATACAAAACAAACACCAAAATGGCGAAATTAAACAATTGAGCAATTAAAATTTTAATGTTTAAACCCAAAGCATTAAACAATTTCATATATTTTTCTTAATTAAAAAATAAAGGGTTCCGGCTCTTTGGGGAAAGGGCCGGAAAATCTCTACTTTTTAAAAAGCGAAAAGGATCAATAAGGCAACAACCAAAGCATAAATAGCCGTGGATTCGGCAACCGCCATGGTGGCAAACATAAAAGGCATTATTTTGCCACTGGCTTCCGGATTGCGCCCAATAGCCGCTAAAGCGTGACCGGCCACAAGACCTTCGCCGATTCCCGGACCAATAGCTCCCAAACCGGCGGCCAAACCGGCCGCCAATAGTTTAACTGCTTCTACTTCCATAAA
Organism: uncultured Gammaproteobacteria bacterium; assembly: GCA_964644045.1. GTDB lineage: Bacteria > Patescibacteriota > Patescibacteriia > Patescibacteriales > JAGXOH01 > JAIOTG01. The sequence goes on along the minus strand of CAZXUK010000010.1, from coordinate 21,307 downwards.
TTTTTAGTTATTTAATAATTAATTTGTTTTATTTTTTTACATAGTGGCTTCTTCAGCCAACTCGTCTTCTTCTATCTCTGACGCCATGGTTATATAAATCAAGGTCAAAACCGCAAATACAAAGGCCTGTACTATGGCGGTTAACAACCCCAAAAACTTAAAAGGCAAAGGAACGATAAAAGGGGCTAAAAAAAGCATCACCGCCGTGATGACCTCTGAGGCGAAAATATTGCCGAACAAACGAAAGGAGAGAGAAATTATTTTGGCAAACTCCCCCACAAAACCCATAACACCCAAAAATAGATCCAGAAACCCCTGGCCGATAAGATTGGGTTTAAACTTGCCTTGAAAAATATTTTTAAAAAAATCTTTAAAGCCCTTCAAGTTAATAAATTTTCCCAAGTATCCAAAAGGCCCGTGCACCGCTATGGCCACTATCTGAACAGTTAATATTCCCAATATGGTCATAACAAATATTAAACCATAATCGCTCATAACCGCCCGAAATAAAGGAATCACTCCTCCGGCGCGCTCAACGGTCAGGGCTGATTGGCCGGGAAAGAACATAACCAAATTACATGCCAAAATAAACACGAACAAAGTAAAAACAAAGGGGAAAATCCTGCGAGTCTTTTTTTCACTGCCGGTTACGCTATTAACAAAATCATAACTACCTTCCACCAACACCTCTATGATGTTTTGCGTTGTCCCGGGAACATTTCTCATCCGCCTGGCTACCCCCACAAATAAAACCATAATAATAACGCTTATAACCACTGTCCATAAAAAAGTATTGGTTACGGGAAATCCGGCTAAATAAAATAAGGCCCTGGGAGCTAAAGATATATCTAACATAAATAGAATTTTAAATTAAAACTTTACTTATTCTTATTTTTACCCTCCTGTTTTTTTTCTTCCATTTCTTTTTCTATTTCCTTATTCAAATTTTTTAATTTTCCAAACACCAAAACATTGGTAACAATAAAAGCCAACAAAACACCGGAAATCAATAGAACGGGCTGAGTGGAAAAATACTGATCCAGAATATATCCGATAAAACCGAAAATTATTAAAGGTCCCAAAACCGAGCTTCCGGTATATAAAGCCATTCCCCACATTAATTCTTTGGTGGTCCGAGATTCATATAATTTTTTAGCTCTCTTATCCATGTAAAAAAACAAATACATCCCTTCTCGTCTCTTTTGCCCAAAAGAATTCCGGGATGTTAAAAAATATTTTCAAAAAAATTTAATGTTATTTTAAATTTGAAATGCGCCGGAGCAACTCTTCCAAACTTAGATAAAATTTTTGCGAGCTCGGGTTGGCGGGGAAATCTTTGAACCGCAATAATTGGAGCGCGGAGCAAAAATTTTATCTTAATTTGGAATTTCACTGATTGATTTGATGGTGCATTTCACTATTTAAGGTAGGTAACCTCTATAATTAATATATATTATATTTAAACACAAAAGTCAACCATTAATATCAAAAAAGTGTCCGGCGTTAGCAGTGCTGATCTCAGCTACTTTTTCCAAACTTGTTTTTCTTATCTCGGCTATTCTTTGAGCCACATACCTCACTAACACCGGTTCATTCCTTTTACCTCTGTAGGGCTCGGGGGTCATATAAGGACAATCGGTTTCTATCATAAATCTGTCCCGAGGCATTTTTCGGATCAAATCATCCCATTGCTTGCTAAAAGTGATCAGGCCGGTGAAAGATATCATTAAGCCCAAATTAAAATATTCCCAGGCCAGATCCTCATCCCCGGAGAAACAATGAATCACTCCCCAGGGTTCATCCGAAGGGATAAAATGTTTATTTTTTTCTTTAAAATCCTTAAGGATCTGGAATAGATCAATATGGGCCACTCGACAATGAATAATAGCGGGCAGTTCTAAATCTCGGGCTAAAAATAATTGCTCCAAAAGAGCTTCTTTTTGCTTCTTTTTTATTTTTTTCGCCTCCGGAGATACTTTATTAATATAATTATAATCCAAGCCGATTTCCCCAACAGCCACCACTTTTTCCATACGAGCTAACTTTTCGTAATTATCATAATTAAACTCTTCCGCTCGGGTAATAAATTCGGAATCATTTTCTTCCTTTATGGGAACATTTTCCAAATGTATAGGATGAAGCCCTACAGCCGAATATACTCCTTTTTCATATTTATTGGCATATTCCAGCCCCCTTTTGGAAGTTCTAAACTCAGAACCCACCAAGACCATATTTGTTTCATGATCCAAGGCGCGCTTAATAACTTCATCCCCATCTTCTTTAAAATGATGGAAATTAACATGAGCATGAGTATCAATAAATTTCATATTCTTAAAATTAAAAACAAATAAATATTTTATATCATACCATCCGATCTTAAAAATTTAAAACCTTTAACATAAAAAAACAGTCAATTTCCTTAAAAATCAACTGTTTTTTTAGGTCTATTGTTTTATCTCTTCGTCACGGGAAGAAGTCTCGGTTTCCGAAGTCTCGGTTTCCGAAGTCTCGGTTTCCTGGGAATCCATTTTATTTTCTTCCGAGTTTTCTTCTCCCGAGGTCATGTTTATTTCCGGAGTGGCTTGCTCTTCCCTTCTTTCCGCATTTTCACCTTCTTCTCCGGCAGACATGGAAGACATTTCTTCTTTTTGTTCTTCTTTTTGTTCTGTTGCTTTAGAACTGTCGCCACCCCCGAAGATTTTTTTAAGCCAATTTAACATACAATCAATTTTTATTAAATTAATTATTATATTATTCAGGGTAACAAAAAAAATCAAAAAAAGCAATAGCTACATCCCTTTCTGAAATCGGGTTAATTTAAAATATTAAAATTCTAAACTTTTTAATAAAATCTCAACTTTTTCTTCTTGTTCCGGCAAACAAACTAAACGAAAATTATATAAACTATCATTAATTTTTACCTTGGGGAAAAAATAAATAAACCGGCGAATCTTCTTTCCGGAAAAAGGTTCTTTTATTTCTCTAAAAACTTTTAAACCTTCCAAATTGTTATATTTAACTTTTTTAAGAGAAAATTTTGCTGAAGTAGGGAAAATTTCGTTTAACTCTTTCTCACTTTTGCTTAAATCCAGCTTTTTCCAATCAATTTCTGGGGAATAATTCTCAATATCCAGTCTTTTATAATCCAAGGTGGAATAACTAAACAAAGGATAATTTTGTTTTGAATTTGGTTGCAAAAAATGTAAATTATACTTTGTGCCCTTTCTTTTTTCGGGGTCAACCTTAATTTCATTAAACATGGGCTCACCCCAATCTCCGGGATAACAAAAAGATAAAGAAGTATCTTTATCTTTAAAAAACAGCCAATTGCCTTTTAAGTCTTCACAATCAATTTTCTCTTTTTTTTCCGATGTTTTTTGTTGATTATCTTTTTGAATACTTTTGTCTGTTTCCGTTCGGGTAAAAAATTTATTTTTTTCTCCGGATTTCCAAAAAATTAAAATTCCGGCCATAATAACGGCCGCGACCACAAACACTGACAAAATAATAATTATTTCTTTTTTTGATTGAGTCATAAATAAAAAATTAATTAATAATTTAAAAAATAAGGCAAAAAAATCAATAAACCGATTATTAAAGCCAATATAGAGGCCAGCATCACCGCTCCGGCCATAATATCTTTAATCTCCTTTACATAACCGTTTATCCGGGGTTTTAAAACATCGGAAACCCTTTCCAGGGCGCTATTGATCAATTCAGTAATAAAAACCAAAAATATGGCAAAAATCAATAAAATCCATTCCCTCAAAGTTATCCCCAAATAAAACCCTAAAAAAACAACCAGTAAAGCGGCCAAAGATTGAATTTGCAGATTCTGTTCTTCCCGCCAAGTTTTATAAATACCCTTAAAAGAATAGAAAAAACTTTTGCATAACCGGGATATCTTTATCATAATTTAAAATTACGAATAAAACTAAAATTTTAATTCTTTTATAATTTCTTTTCCTTTTTCAAGCATTTTTTCTTTATCTGCCGAGGTTTCGTCTTTATATCCCAATAAGTGTAAAAGTCCGTGAATTAAAATAAAAATTAATTCTTCTTCTTTTTTTTTATCTAACTTCCGGGCTTGCCTCTTAATTTGCTTCCAATCAAGTAAGATCTCACCCAAAAAATTTTCTTCTTTTTTTTCTTTCTCTGAAACCGGGAAAGCCAAAACATCAGTGGGACGATCCGAGTCGCGATAAGCCTGATTAATTCTTTTCATCTCTTTGTCAGTAACTAAAGCCAAAGAAACTTCCATATCGTTTAAATTCTGAAAATCCAAAAATTTCTCTGTCACCTTCTTTAGTTTGTCTAAATCAATATCAACCCGGGCTTGATTGTTTATCTCAACCATAAAAACAAGGTTTTTATTTGATCTTCAAGGAATTTATCACCATTTTGAATATTCCGGTGTATTCTTCTCTGTTTTTGACCAAAGAATTAAGATGCACCACATAAATATTGTCCCTGTTCTTGTCTGTGAGATAAAAAACCGTTTCCCCTTGTTTTCTTATTCCTTCCCAGCTATCTTCTTTCTGAACCTCCACCTCCTCGACATTATCAAATTTTTCTCCGTACCACTCTTTAATAGAATGATCTTTTTCATTTAAACGGGGAATGATTTGGATAAAAGAACCGTCACCGGCTTTAAACATAACCGAACCGTTACTGGAAATCTCTTTCACAGACCAAGAGGAGGGATATAAAACCGAATAATCAAAATTATTATTATAATATTCGGAAACATTGGGGTTATTTATCAGTTTACCGGTTCCTTGAGGATTATAAGAATTAAAAACTTCCTCTCCGTCTTTATAACCATCCTCATCACTATCACTTTTTTGAGGATCGGTTTTTAAAATTGTTTCCTCAAAATCACTTAAACCATCAGAATCCGAGTCATTGTAAGCAATTTCTTCTTCTGTTTTTTGTTCTTCTTCTGGCTCTTGCTCTTCTTTTGTCTCTTTATCCTCTTCCTCACTGGTAGTGGCTTCGGTTTCCGGCGTGGTGGTTTGTGGAATTTCTTTTTCTTCTTTTTCTTTAGGTTCCTCTTCTTTTTTCTTTTCAGTTCCCTGGGTTTTTTCTTGTTTGGGCTCCTCTTCTTCGGAGGGGGTTTTTTCCTGTTTGGCTAAATCTCGGGATTCCTGCGAAGAAGGATTAATAAGATAAACATAACCCAAATAAACTCCTCCTATCAAAATAACTATTCCGCAAGCCATGATCACCGCCCCCAAAACCTTGGTTTTGTCCCAGTCGGAAGAACCGCCGGAACCGCTTTTCCCGGAATCCAAGAATCCGGAATGTTCCTTTTTCTCCCCGCTTTCCTCTGAACCCTTTTCCGGGATTCCTTCTTTAATATTCCGGGGCATCTTATGGATCTCCACGTTCTCCTCAATCATTTTCTCATATTTTTCTTCTTCCTTTTGAGCCGGGTTTTTCTCATCTTTTTCTTCTTCTTTTTTATTCTTTTTTCCAAACATAATTTAAAAAATTATTATTTATATTTTTATAATTTACCTTTTCCCCGAGGATTATATCCATTTTCCACTTCCTCTCCGTCTGTATAACCATCTCCGTCCGTATCTTTAACAGAAGGATCAGTATCATATTCTTTTATTTCTTCATAATCAGTTAAACCGTCTTTATCTGTGTCCGGAATAAGAGGATCGGTCTTGTGGATAAAAAACTCTTCTTTATCCGTCAAGCCGTCCCCGTCCGTATCCACATTATTAATATCAGTCCCTATTTCTTTTTCTTGGCTATCTGTTAAACCATCTCCGTCTGTATCTACTGCCCGAGTTCCAGAATCAGTATCTTCATTCTCACTTTTGTTTTGAGGTGATTTAACATTATCAGGCTCTTCCTGAAAATCACGAGTCCCTGTTTGATTTGTCTCTTCAGAGGGTTCTTGTTTGCCATGATCCTCTAAATCATTTGTGCTTGTCTCCTGATTCTGAGCTTGATAATTATCCGGGGTAGAACTTAAAAAATTTGAGACCCAATAAAAAATCCCCGCTAAAACAATCGCTATTAATACGAACAAAGCACTCCATATAATAATTTCTTTTTTGGAGGTTTTTAAAGTCAACTTCTTGTCTTTCCGGTGAGAGGCGGGCTCTTGCGCGGATTTTTCCGGAGCCGCCTGATTAACCGCTTCTTGAAAATTGTTGGCTTGTTGTTGGTTTCGGTTTTCCAATCCCTTTCCTTCTCCGGGATCAACAGAAGAAAACATATCTTGCGGTTCCTGCGAGGATTTCGGAGATGTTTCCTGTTTTTTTTGGTTTTGCTCGCTTTGATTTTGCTCAGATCCGCTTTTGGAATCTTGTTCTAAATTCTTGTTTTTTTCTTCCGCGGAAGAATTATCACCCGTTTCGTCAAAGGAAGAAGTCTTAAAAGGAGAATCCGTCATTTTCTGACCTTTAAAATTATTTTTTTGATTCTGCTCGTTTGAAGAATTGGAATCATTTAAATTATCAAACATATATTTTTATTATTTTTAATTTCTTAGGGTGAGGTGGTTGCGCTAACTTCTGAAATAAAATTACTTTCATAGCCCGAACCTTGATTACTTCGGGATCTTAAATTAAAAAAATAATCGGTGCCAGTTGCCAAATTTGAAATTTGAATTTTATTTTCTTCTTTATAAAAAGCAAAAGAATTATCATAATTATAACTGGAAGTGCCATAATAAACAACTAATTCATCCACTCCTCCTCCGTTGCCATCAGTATAACCCCAACCCAAATTTACAGTGCTGGTACCAATATCAGTCACAACCAAATTAGAAGGGTCGGCGAAAGGGGTGGCATGACCAGTGTTTGGGTCACTCTCATTCCCTTCTTCATCTACCGCCGTTAATCCAAAACAATACCTTACTCCGTTGGTTAATCCGGAAACAGTGGAAGTGGCCTCTAATTGATAAGGAATCTCGACAGAAGAGCCGTAATCCTCCTTATTCAAAGATGGGCAATCCTCCGTGCTGGCTCTGTAATAAATCTTAAAAAGAACCGCCTCGCCCCCACTTTTATCTTCCCAGGCAATTTTGACTCCACCGTCTTGGGGGATTGTTCTTTTTATATTCGGTTGATCAGGAGCATCTGTGTCTTCCGGGGTGACGCACTTCTCTTGAGAATAATCGCTTTCCCCTCCTCCTTCAAAAACGGCAGTAACAGCAAAACAATATTCTTGCCCGTTTTCCAAACCGGTTAAATTATAACTGGTTTCTGAAGAAGAAACCGAAACCGGATTATTGTAAGATTCTTGAGAGCTTGGCCTATAATAAATCTTATATTCTCCCACTGTTCCGCCTCCGCTCACAGAACCTGTCCAATTCAGCTGAACTCCTCCACCTGAATTCAAGGAATTAACTTGCAAAGTAATTCCGCTAACATCTGGAGTTTCTTCGTGGAAAAAATAAGATTCTTTGATTATATAACTCTTTTTTCCTATATTTATATTATCGGAAACCAAAGCGGGTAAATCATCCGCGGTGATATCCGGATTATTGCTATCCCGACAATAATAAAACTGATAATTAGTTCCTTTGCAATCATTGGAATTCACATCGCAGTTATCCGATCTGTCTCTCCAAGGTTGCCAAGTTCCGGAGCTGTCAAAAGGAGGCCAAGGATTGTTGCACAAAAATACCGAAACCGAGGAAATTCCTTTAACTCCATCTCCTCCGTAACTAGCGGGCGCTTCTCCAATTAAATTTACTTCAGCGGCAACCTCGGTACGAGCATCCTCTACTCCTTCTTGAGCTATAATAAGTTGCTTATTGCTGGTAGAAGAAAAAAGAGGATCGGGAATATCCGGAGCGGTTCTGGCTACTACATTACTGTTCATAATTTCCCAACTCCAATCCCAATCATAGACTCCTGGAATTGGTGACAAAGTTTGATTTTGACTTGATTTGGCTTCTGCATAGAAAATTTTATCACGATCATAGCCGTTACTGGAAACAGAATCATCATCGGGGTCGCTGTCATCCTCGGATAAACTATTTTCAGTAGTTTTAAACAAATAAGAATCAGGAGTAATGTTAACATGATCCACCTCGCAAACACCTTGATTTCCTTGGTCCGGTAAGGTTCTAAAAGACCAAATATAAGAATGGGGATAGCTAATTCCGTTGAATTCACTGTCTGAAGGAACGGGGCTGTTGGAACTGGAATTCAAGCCCACTCCCCAATTACTCAAAACCCCTCTTTCACTATTCAGCTTTTCATCCCCTCTGACGATTACAAAATAAATTCTGTCTGTATCCAAAAAATTAGTAGGTAAAAATGTCAATTTAGTATTTCCGTTAGCTAAATTTTTTCCTTTTACGGTTCCCGGAACCGCGCAATAATTATAATCGGCTCCCGGGTCATTCCAAGCCAAAACTTCTCCTCCGAATAAACCGGCCACTCGGGACCAAGCGTATTTTAATTTATATTCTATTTTTTTCAACAACCAAGTAAATAAATTTTTATTTTCATTCAAATTATCGGGAGTGTTTTTAGCTATATAAGTGGTTCCTTCCGGACAAGAGCCGCTATATTGACCGGCCACAAGAATATTGCCGGTAAAACTGTCTATATTCATAGGAGAATTAAAAGTGGCGGAAATCCGGGCGTTAGAACAGATCTCCTCTTCCTTGTTGTCCGGATTGGTGCTTTCTATCTCGGGCCGGGCCCGGCAACAAGTGTCCAGGCCACAACCAACTTTCAGCGGATTTCCAGAGCTACTGCAATCAGAATCCTCCTTACAACCACAACACAAACCTCGATCATCTCCTGTGCAAGGATCTTTGTCTGCTTGGCAATTCAGGCCTTCTAAACCGGCCGCTTTACAGTCGTCTTCTCCGGGGGTACAGCAACAAAATCCGCAATCATTAGCCGGATCGGGAGCACTTCCGCTTTCAGTTATACAACTATAAGGATCGGAACAAATGCTTAAATTACAGGAAGAGGTGGAAAATTCGGTTTCACAGCTTTCACCCAAACCGCTAGCGCCTCCGCCGCATTGTTCCGCACAAACCGTGGAAGAGGCCCAGGCCTTGGTGGAGCTGGGTACCGGATCTTCAGTGGCGCAAACCGCGGGATTCTCCGGATCGCATTGAAAATATTGGCAATAAGCCAAATCCGGGTCATCGTCAACCATGTCAAAATCACCCTCCCCTCCTCTGCAACCTCCCTCTTTCTCTTGTACATCCACACAACAAGTAGAATGATGTTCACTACAAGAAACCGGGGAATTATTAAAAACGGCACAATCCCGGCAAACCCCGTCCGGTTTTCCGTCTTCGTTCAAATCTTCTCCGGCATCCGTATCGCAAAATTGTCCCGTATTACCGGAACAAACACAGGCCTGATCCGAGGCCTCTTGATCCACATTACCGCTCTCATCTTCTATTCGGCAACCGGTACAATTGCCAAAACCGCTATCATCATCAGGATTCTCATCAGATCCGCAAACACCGGCACACATTAAGGATTCTTCAGAATTGGTATAAGGATTAATAAAACTACAACAATCCTCTTCTTCTCTCTCTATACGGCAACAACACTCGCAAATCGAATCAATAATAAACATACATTCGCCGTTAACACACTCGGCGCCCTCTGAGCAAACGGAAGAATCCAAGCCGCAATAACCCCTATTATCTCCATTCTGGTCATTTAGACAGGAAAATCCGGAGGCACAAGGATCGCAATCGGAATCATAATCCACACATCCTCCCGAAGAAGAAATACTCCATCCTTCCGGACAACTGCCATTGCTGTCAAAATACCAGTGACCAGAACTATTACAACGCGCGGTCACTTCTTCTCCCCAAATGTTTTCAAAATTATTATTATTTAAATCACAAGTAACATAACCGGAAGAGGTCGCCAAACAAACATTTAAAGATTCATTGTATTCGCAATCATAAGAGGAATTCGCGCAAACCCCTGAAGATCCGCAATATTCATCTCCGCATTCATTTTTTCCTTTTATTTCTACCCCGCTGGTATTAAAAGAACATTTACCGGTAGTATTGGGGCACATTAAAGTGCTACTACAAGTTCCAACACTTAAACTTCTTTCCTGGCAACTTTCATAACCCTCGCCAACGCTGGAAGTGCCCACCCCGGTAACAAATTCCCATTCAAAAACACTATTGGGTATATCTATATAACAATCATCGGTGGTAGTGGCGCATCTGCCCTCCTTATAAGTCCCCACAGGACAACAAATTTCCGGGCCACAAGCATCATTCTGCTCTTCACGGGTTCCGGCTTCAGTACACAATCCCACCTCGAAATTCATAGTATTACTGATATTTCCTCCCGTGTCTTTAATCCCCACAGAGCCGGAAATCGCTTCTTCAGGCACTAAAGTATCTACTCGTTGGGCATCCTTATCCTTTCCCCAATAATTTATATTGTTTTGGTTGACCTCGGGACTGAAAATAACCGAGCCGGTGGCGCTTCCAAAATATTCCCCCCATAAACTAAAAGGTAAGCCATTTGACCCCATAGTGGGTTTGATTTTACAAAGCCCCGGCCCCGGCTCTCCGGATTCCACCTGAAAAGTACTGGGACTCACTCTGCCTCCGGCGGTACTGATAATACTTTCTCCTTCTATATCTATATAAATAATTCTATTGCTAACCGAAGCCCCTTCCGGAACTTTAACTATAATTTCATTATCACTCCAAAAACTGTCTCCGCAAACTTCGGGAAAATCAAAATTTCCTTCTCGGTTAGAATAAGTGGTGGTCCCGAAATAAACCATACTGCCCGCTCTGTTATCGCCGAAACCGCCTCCGCTTATAGTCACATATTCGCCCGAAGGTCCATGGGTGGGGTTAAAAGAAGTTATAAAAGGACCGCTATAAGGTTCTTCATCTTTATGAAAAGCTAAATAATTACTGTAAACACCGGAACTACTGGCAAAAGTGGTGGTGGTCCCGGTATCAACAGAAGGAACCTTGGCATTGCCCGATAAATCTTCGAAATTAGAATTATACGCTTCTATATACCTGTTGTAATTACCAAAATAAGCCAAACTTCCGGATAAGTTAAGTCCGTCATAATTAACATCATCTCCTATCTGTCCGTGATCGGGATTTATTCCGCACAAGCCGGGTCTTTCAATATCATTCCTTAAAAAGCCCGGAATTGAAGGGCCCACCGCATCATCCGTGGCATCGGAAAGGTCGTCGCTTCTAATTATCTCTATTGTATTGGTGGAACTTATACCTGAGGGAACAACCACAACCACCTGAGTATCCGTCCAATAATCATACTGACTACAAGCCGAATTCTCGCTTTCCGGAGGCGCCGCCTTTATGCCGTTAAATTCCACTTCTCCCGAAGTTGTCCCAAAATAATGCCCGCTAATTGTCACCAAATTTCCCGGTTTGCCGTTGGGAATCTCCATATTACAAGTCCCGGTGGCACAATCATCATTCTGATTACAGGGCATATCTATATCTTGGTTACAAAAACCGCCCACGGGACTTACAGAATAAATTACCGGACTACTAATACAAGTACAGTCCTCCCCGCAAACATCGGAAAGACACATAAAATCAGCCGGTTCACAAACATTGGAATCAGAGGATTGATTACAAGATCCGCCGACATCGCTTTTGGTTTGACAAATACATCCGGCTTGACTATCGCAATATCCGTATTTTCCGCAAATTTCGTGATCCGTTTCGCACGCCGAAGTTAAATTATTACTATCACAAGAAACAGCTCCCGCGCCTCTTTCGCCTCCGGGAAGAATTCCCGTACTCTCAGAAATTCCGCCTCCCCTGTCAGAAATAGCTCTTCCCCCGGAGTTAATAATAAAATTCACAATCGCAAAAGAAGATAATATTAAAATTAAACCGATAACCGCTCCCAGTAAAACTTTTTTTGCCTTTTCTATCCGTTCGCTATTTCCTCCGGAAGTCATCCATAAATAGCCGGCATAAATAATTATAATAACCGCAACAATGGCCAAAAAAGTGAAGGCAATATTAACAAAATTAACTAAAATCTCTCTGGGGTCGGTATCTCCCAAACCGGTCTCCTCGGCATATTCCCGGCCCACATCGGGCTGAGCCCATACCGAATGAGCAGACAAGAAAAAGAAAACCGCCAAAAACAGTAAAACAAAGATCTTTTTTTTATTTAATTTTTTCAACATTTATCAATTTATATAAAATTTTATTGACAATTACCTTCTCCGTCTAAATTGTTTGTGGGGTCCCCGTTACAACAAGAAGGTTGGGCATCGGTTACTCCGGAGCAACTTCCCGATTCAGCCCCGCTGGGCTTAAAACAATTCTGATAAATATCCAGGAGTCCGGATCCGGCTTGGGCTCTATAGGTATAAGCGGAGTTAAATATGCTGTGATCTATAAACACATTGGTCCGGTTGGGGTATCCGTCAATCGGAGCCTCATCTTCTATATTTTTCTTGCTGATCCAATACCCCACCGGATTGCCGGAGTAACTCCAAAGATTTAAACCTCGATGTTGAACCATTCCGTCCTGAGAAGATATCTGTACACTTCCGGTTTTTAAACTGCCGGACTGCATTAAAGTGTCAAAATTTATTTGAAGGGGGGCGGTTAAATCTTCGGTTCTGGCATTATCAAAATTAGATAAATTACCCGGACTAATATTCTGGATCGACGGAGCTCCTATCTTTATCTCATCGTTTAACCAAAAAGACCAGGTATAACTATCCTCTTCCTCCGGTCCGGTAAAAGATAAAATATCAGAGCTAACCTCCGGAGTTCCTCCTTGGTTTTGATCAAAAAACCCTCCTTTGCCCTCGGCATTATTATCCTTATCACCATCCAGAGAATTTAGAGCCATATCTATCACTCCGTTAAAACCGGAGGCCAAGGGATAATTAATATCATCCGAACTGCTGGCTGTGCCTTGATCATTTACGCAAACCCCGTTAATACAAGAATTATAAGGACTGCGGTTAGAGCAATTCTGGGGTCCGCAATCGGCCAATTCCGCGGCTATAAACTCCACTTTCAGATTAGCATTGCTGGGCAGACAATAAATATCCTGTCCGCAAGAATTAACTCCGCATTTATTATTGCTTCTAAATTCCACAGTTCTGTATTTATTGGATATCATAAATTCTCCCTCCAGATAATTTCCGGATATACATTGACCGGAGCTCTGGTTACAATTAAAACTTTTACAATCCTTGTCTTGCGAGCAAGCCGAGCCCTGTCCTCCCGCCTCAGTATCAGCATTAACAATCCTGATGTAGTCAGATAAATCCGCGGCTTGACCGGAAAGAGAGATGGGGTTAACCGCCTCTGTAAAATTAATTTGAATAGTGGCGTTGCGATATTCGTCTTTTTTATCATTGACCACTATACTGCTGTTTTCATCTTGCCCTCCGGACACAGGAGTGAGATCAATATCTTCATCCTGATCATTGGTATCCAAAATAATTCTGTTTCCTTCCTCTCCCTTAACTTCCGCTTGTAAACTGATAGTGCCTCCGGAAGCCGAAGCTATTATTTTGTTGGAATCATTGGGGTTGTTATCATCGTCTTCTCCTCCCACTGCCGTGGCAATGTTATTAGCCGTTTCCGAAATATTATCGCCTAATTCAATTTCGTTTGTTGACACCGCCGCATCTACAAAAGTATAAACTTTTTCTCCTATAGTTAAAGTATCCGCCTGCTGCACCTCTTGCACCTCTATTGTCCACTGATTGCCTGCTTGCGGATTTCCGGAGAGCTCCAAACTAAGCATTCCCGGAAACTCCACCCTCTTTTCGTTAAACTGAGAACTTCCCAGGCTCGCCCCGGAGCTTTGATTCTCTAAAACGGCCGTAATTCCATCTGTTTTCACGGTTACGCTTAAATCTCCCTCTTGAGAAAAATTGGGATTTACTTCCACTTCCGGAGAATGAGGACCATTTACACTGATGACTTCCGCTTCTTGATAAATATCCGGATTATTATTTAATTCTATCTCTCCCGTGGCCGCTTTTAAAGAAGTATTGACCGAATAAGAGTCCCTTTCGTTGTCCGGAGGAGGAAAAATATTCTTTACTTGAGGCGGGGTTAAGTCCAACTCAGTGCTAACCTCAAAAGACCACTTTAAAAATTCATTATGACAATGATCAAAAATACCTTCCCCGTTAGGTTTTTTAATATCATTGGAAAGATAAACTGTATACCAAATAGTTTCAGAAGGAGAACCCAGATATTCTTGAGGAGTAAAAACAAAAATTTTATTGTCAGAAGTGGAAGAAGCGCTAACCGCGGTAATTTTGTTGGCCTCATCTTCGCTTTTATAGATTTCCACGCTGGAAGGGATTATATTACCTTCGGAATCAATAACTGTAGACGGATCCACTTCTTCTTTAAAAGTAACCACAATGGAAGTGTTCCGAGCCACATCCTCTTGATTGGGCTCGGGATATACACTTTCCACGCTACAACTGCCAATCGCTCCAAATCCTCCGCTCGAAGGAACTTGCGATCTGCCTCCCCCTGTTCCTTCTCTTCCCATCCGGGATCCGACTTCATTTAAAACAAAGGTTACAATAGCAAAAGCGGATAAAACAATTATCAGGCCTATAACCGCATTTTTTAAAACCGCTTTGGCTTTACTTATTTTTTCCTCTTCGCCGTTAGAAGTCATCCATAAAAAACCGGCATAAATTATTATAATAACCGCCAAAATAGCTAAAAAGGTCAAGGCAATTTGAACCAAACGAGCCAAAATAATCCTGGGATCGGTATCACTCAAGCCCGTGGCTTCGGCAAACTCTCGCCCGAAATCTTGCGCTTCAGCAAATTGAGGATAAACAAAAAAAACACCCAAAAACAAAAAACTGAAAAATAAAAAACAAACAAGCTTCTTAGAATTATTTTTTTTCAAAAATCTGAACATGAGTATTTAAAAAAATTTAAATTAATCTCCCTCGCCCGATAACATGCTCCCTTGTATTTAAACAAAACCGCTTGAAAGAATCGGGGTTTACTAATCCACATTTTTTTAGTTTAATAATATTATAACATAAAAAAATAAAAAAACCAACAAAATAAATATCAATACTATGATAACCATTGAAGAAGTTATAAATAAAGTCCAAAAAAAATGCTCGGATACGGATACGGATCTAATAAAGTTGGCTTATGATTTTGCGGAAAGCGCTCACAAGGGACAATACCGAAAAAGCGGAGAGCCCTACATTCAGCATTCCCTTCACACGGCTTACAGCTTGGCTCAAATGAGAGCCGACTGTAATACCATTGTGGCCGGCTTGCTTCATGATGTTCCGGAAGACACTAAATATACTTTAGATGATATCAAAAAAAACTTCGGAGAAGAGGTGGAAAAATTGGTTAAAGGCATAACCAAATTGGGAAAAATCAAATATCGAGGCATAGAAAGATATAGAGAAAGTTTGCGTAAAATGTTTTTGGCTATGGCCCAAGATGTTCGGGTAATTCTAATTAAATTCTCGGATAGATTGCACAACCTAAGAACCTTGGATGCACTCCCTCCCAATAAACAGCAAAGGATTGCCAAAGAAACTTTGGAAATTTATGCCCCCATAGCCGGACTCCTGGGAATTGAAAGAATAAAATGGCAAATGGAAGATATTTGTTTTAAATACTTATATCCGGACGAATATATCAAACTGGAATATAAATATGAAGTGGAAAAAAAGGCGGAAAGACAAAAATATATTCAAAAAATTAAACTTATTTTAAGAGAGAGGTTGGCCAAAGAAGAAAAAATAGATTATGTTGTTGAAAGCCGGATGAAACATCTTTACAGTATTTACCGAAAAATGCGGATAAAAGACAGGCAATTTGATGAAATCAATGATGTGTTTGCCCTGCGCATAATAACCAACAATATTTCTAATTGTTATAAAATATTGGGGATCATTCATGATATTTGGAGGCCCAAGCCCGGACACTTTAAAGACTATATTTCCGTGCCCAAACCCAATGGCTATCGCAGTCTTCACACCACTGTTTTTGGTTTAGGGGGCAGAGCTACTGAATTCCAAATCCGGACCCGAGAAATGGATGATGAAGCCAAATTCGGAATCGCGGCTCATTGGCATTATAAACAGAAAGGAAGCGCGGAACCCAGAAAACAACCCAAGTGGGTTAAAGAAATACTGGAAATGCAAAAAAGCTCTTCTAATGCCAATGATTTTATTAAAAAAATAAAATTGGATGTTTTTCAAAACCGAATTTTTGTATTCTCTCCCAAGGGAGATGTATTTGAACTCCCGGAGGGGGCCACACCGATCGATTTTGCTTATGCCGTTCACACCGATATCGGCAACCAGGCCTCGGTAGCTTTGGTAAACGAAAAGGTTACCACCCTGGACCACAGATTAAAAAACGGGGATCTGGTGGAAATAAAGGTAAACAAAAACCGCAAAGGCCCCAATCACAATTGGATAAAATTCGTCAAAACCAAAAGGGCTCGGGAAAAAATTAAACAAAATTGTCGGGGAGCCGGAATCAAAAAATTCATTCCCGGGATATAAAAAGAGCCCCTTGGATAGGGGCCCTTTTTATTTTCGTTTGTTTTCCTCGGGTAATTGACCTATTTTTCTTAAATACTCTTTTTCTTCCTTAATTTTTTTACCCACCAAGGCCTGCTCTTTCTGCTGTCTCTTGTTTTTCTTAGGAAACAAATATTTTTTTTCTTTGGCGGTGTTTATTTTTTTGCTGTTTTGAAGGTAAAGCTTGAATCGTCTCAAAAAACTCTCAAAGCTTTCGTCCTTCTTCCTTTTAATTTCAGCCATTAATAACACACCTCCTATTCTAGATTAACCTTTTAAAGGTTAATGGATTAAATAAAATTTATCAAAAAATTATTTATCATTCTCCAAACGTTTTTCTATTTCCGGCTTAACTTTATTATAATCGATCACTTCCTGATTGCCCGATTCCATATCCCGAATTAAAATGGTATTATCATTCACTTCTTTTTGGCCCAAGATCAAACTTATTTTGGCTCCCAGTTCTCCGGCCTCTTCCAACTGTTCTTTTAAGCTGTCTTTGGTAAAACTCTGTTTTACCTTAAAACCGCTCTTTCTAAGCTCCTCAAAAAGCAAAAGCATCTTTCTGCGGGCTTGTTCTCCTAATTGGGTTAGGAATATCACATTCTCTTCTTCTCCATCAATTGGAATATTGTGTTTTTTCATTTTAAGCAGGGTCCTCTCCAACCCCAAAGAAAAACCGCAAGCCGGAGTAGTCTTGCCTCTCAAGCTCTCCACTAATTTATTAAATCTTCCTCCTCCTCCCAAGCTAAATCCTTCTTGGGATCCTTCTTCGTCCATATCCCAAAACTCAAATACCGGTCCGTGATTATAATAGTCCAAATCTTTTACCAATACGGGATTAAGATTATAAGGGATTTCCATTTCGTCCAAATATTCCAAAATTTTAGTAAAATTATTTTGACATTCTTCGCACAAAAAGTCAACCACGGGAGGCGCCTCCTCTCTTAACTCTTTACAACTGTCTTTATCGCACTTAAACAACTCCAAAGGATATTTGTTCAACTTTTCCTTGCAATCGGCGCAAAGCTTGCTTTTTTTGCCACGATAATATTTTTTTAATTTATTAAGATATTCTCCTCGACACTCCTCACATCCCCAAGTATTTATTTGAACCTGAGTATTTATCTGTAACTCACTAAAAAATTTATAAGCAATCATTATCAAAAGAAAATCAGCCACCGGATTTTCTTCTCCGTAAAATTCCAAATTAAATTGATAAAATTGGCGGTATTTTCCGGATTGGGTTTTTTCAAAACGAAAAACCGGCCCCAACCAAGATATTTTTACCGGTTGTTTTAAATTAAAAAGCCCGTATTCCAAATAAACCCGAGCCAATCCCGGGGTTCCGGCCGGCCTAAGAGCTATTTTCTCTTTGCTTTTATCCGTAAAACAATAAATTTCTTTGGTAAAAAAAGAACTTTCCGCTCCCAAAATTTTCTCATATAATTCTTGTTTTTCCAAAATGGGGATCTCAACCCTTTGAAAACCAAAGGAACGGGAAAGATCTCCCGCTTTTTTTAAAATTAAGTCCCAATACTTATAATCATTAAAATTAATATCTTTCATTCCTCGCAATCGAGTAACCTTGGAAGTCTGCACGGCCTTCTTCTTGGCTGCTTTAGGGTTAGAGGAGCTCTTGGCGGCAGAAGTCTTTTTTTTCTTTTGAGCCATACTATCAAATTATATTATATTAAAATTTATATTGAGGGGGCTGAAAAAATCCGGCCTTATCCAAGGGCCAGCCCCGGAATAAAACTTTTCCTTCTATTAACTCTCTTTTTACAGGACCAAACATACGGGAATCCTTGGAAGAATTGCGATTGTCCCCCAAAACAAAATATTCGTCTTCTTCCAGTTCCACCACACGGTTGCTTTGCAGGGGTTTGGTCTCAATTTCCGAAGCCACATATTTCTCTTTCAAAACTCTTCCGTGTTCATAAATATCATTGTAAACATAAACTTTTCCATCCTCAAATTTTATCTTTTCCCCTGGTAAACCCACGATCCTTTTAATAAAATATTCCTTGGGATCCCGAGGATACTTAAAAATAACCACATCCCCCCTTTGAGGGTCGGAAAATCGGTAACTGATTTCATTAATAATCAAATATTCTTTGTTATGGAATGTGGGTTCCATGGAAGAACCCTGAACATAGAAAGGTTGAATTAAAAAATACCTAATCGGTATGATTATAGCCAAAGAAATAACTACAATTTTTATTAAATCTAAGGTAAAAAATAAAAATTTTTTCAACATAATAAAAAATAATTACAAAATAGGCGTTTCTTCACTTCGCCTTTTTTCCACTCCTAATATTAATTATAACAAAATTTTGACTTCAAATCAAGCGCCTCCATCCTAACACTTGCCCCATCCTTTTTACAAATTTTTAAAATTATTAATATACTTTAATAAAATATTATAAAATTTTACCATTTCCTTTGTATCTACCCATTCTTTCTCTCCGTGTATATTGTCGCATTTTATTTTTGTGCTTATAAAAGGCACTCCTTTTTCGGAAAAAAACCTGGAATCCGAGGCTCCATTACTTTTTTGAAAATTGATCTTTTTTCCGTTCTTTTTCTCCGTAATTTCTTTATATTTTTTTATATAAGGATTATTTCTATTCTGTGCGGCCGGAGGGGCCTCCACTAAAATTTCAAAATCGGAAGTAATTTTTTTTATTTTTCCCAATATTTCATCCCTATCTTTGGAGCTTAAAAATCTTATATCCAATTCCATTTCACTATAATCGGGAACTTTATTAAAAGTCTCTCCTCCCTTAATAATCCCTAAATTCATACTATTTTTCCAATCTTTTTCTTTTATATCAGGAATTTCTTTTTTTATTTTATAATATTTTTCTATCAATCTTTCAATTGCGTTTTTGCCCAAAAAGGGCCTGGAGCCGTGAGCCGGAACGCCGAATTCTTTTAATTTTATATGCAATACTCCTTTTTCATTTATTACCACGGTACCTAAATCCACCCCTCCGTCAGGAATTATGGCTAATTTTGGCCTGTAAGCATGCTTCTTTAATAAATACCCCGTTCCATTAAATCCCCCTATTTCTTCATCAGTAGTTAACATAAGACCCAAGGAAGGTTTTTTTTCTCGTCCGACAAAATATTTCATTGCCTCTATCATAACCGCGCAACCCGCCTTCATATCCCCGCTTCCTCTTCCATAAAGCCTGTTTCCCTTAATCTTGGGGTCGAAATCTTCCCTTTGAGCCGGAACCACATCTAAATGTCCGTTCAATACCAAATCAGGATTATTGTCTCCCGAAAAATTTATAACCAAGGAAGGTAAATTTTTACTGCAATACTCTTTTATTACAAAATTCTGGGAATTAAATTGTTTTTTTACAAAATCAACCACCTCTTTCTTGCCCTGATAATTTCCGGTTATGGATTTTATTTTTATTAATTCGGCGGTTAAATCTGTTAATTTTTGCTTTATTTTTTCCATATTTTTATTTTACTCTAAAAAAATAAAAATAAAAAGGGCGAAAATTTTCCTTCGCCCTTTAGAAGGTATCTTTATTAGTAAGACAAAGTGTCAACTAAAGATTTTAATCCTCCTTGTTTAAAAATATTAATCACCTCTTCCGCTAAGGTTGTCTTGGTTTCTACTCGCGTCCACAAAGGAGATAAATATTTTTCTTCTCCTAATTTTCTGGCCTTTAATCCTCTTTCCGCAATCTGCAAAAAAATGCGAGATAATTCGGCCATATCCAAGTCATCAATTCTTCCTTTAAGACCCTCGGACATAGCTATCTCTCGCAGTTCTTTGCACACATTCCAAGGATAACCCAAATCATCAATCGCCTTTTGCGCTTCCTGCAAATTCTCCACAATTCCAAGACAAAAAGCGGGAAGAGCCATGGAAGCCTCTCTGGGTTGGGTACAAGCCGGCCTGATTTCAATAGTCCCATAATTACTCCTGGGACGGGAACAAAACCACAAGGTTCCTTCCAACAAAGGAAGTTCGGAAAGAAATTCTCTGTCCGGATTTTGTTTTAAAAAACCCTTAAAAGTTGATCTGGGAAGAAAGTAATCCCTCCCGTTTCTGGCTACTAAGTGCTTCATATTAATAATTCGGTTAAAAAGATCTTCCAAATCCAGGCAAGGACCGGGAAAAACACCATGTCTGTTATCCGGCGTAAACCACCACATTCTTTCTCGGACTGCCAGACGAACCGGATCAATCTCGCCCCTCCAAATAGGAGAATTGGCAAATAAGGAAACCATTACACCAGTTAACCAATTAAAAACATTATTAGCCAAAACTACTTCTTCGCGGGCCACAGATACGTGAACTTGGCTGGCGGAAATAACCGTAATATTGACGTCATGGTCGCAACCAAAATTCCGGCACACCACCTCGTGTCTGCGTTTCCTGATCCAATTCTTCTTATCCGGCGCTTGCAAAGGTTGAATTCCATAGCCCAATATAGCTCCTTTTAAATCTTGGACCAAATCCTTTAACAAATCAATCTTCTCTTCAAACGCCACTCGGGCCTCGTCAAGCTTGGTATGAGGAGGTAAAGCCACTTCCAAGTTTGACCAACCGCTATCATTGGTGATAACAGTCCCGTCCGGCATTTCCACGGCCTGCAGGTCGGAATAAAAATCGTCATAAAAAGGTTTTCCATTAAATTGGCGCACCAACCTTTCCAAAACAGGCCTTATGTCAAGACCCCTGACTTCCGCGTTGGGACACCCTAACATTTTCTAACTATATCATAAAGAATAT